>NZ_RAWF01000097.1:0-33101 GCF_003612075.1 Corallococcus sp. CA041A | reverse complement strand
GCCCGAGGCGCACCAGGCGGTTTGAGGTCCGCCGGGCCCCGCCGTCACAGGGTGGGCCTGGAAGGCCAGGGGCCGTGGGCCTACGGACAATCCGAGCGGGTGGCGACGCTCGGGAGGGATGGCATCCGGGGGGGCCGGACCTACAATCGCGCGGTGAACTCCCGGCAGGACGTGATCATCATCGGCGCGGGCGCCAGCGGAACGCTGCTCGCGGCCTGTCTCTTGCGGGGCGCCCGTTCGCCCCTGCGCGTGGCCCTCGTGGAGCGGGGGGAGCGCCTGGGCCGGGGGGTCGCGTACTCCACCACCAGCGCGCGTCACCTGCTCAACGTCCCGGCCGGCCGCATGAGCGCCTGGGTCGACGACCCGGAGCACTTCCTTCGCTGGCTTCGCGTGGAGGCGCCGGACACGCCGCCATCCGCGTTCGCCGAGCGCCGCCGCTACGGCCAGTATCTGGAGTTCGTGCTGAAGGACACCGCCGCGAAGGCCGCGCCGGGCGTCCAGTTGGAGACGCCGCGCGACGAGGTGACCGCGGTGGAGGACACGGCGGACGGCGTGAAGGTGACGCTCGCGAGCGGCCAGAGCCTGGAGGCGAAGGGCGCCGTGCTGGCGCTGGGCAACGCGATGCCCGCGGACCTGCGCGTGCCGGACGGAGGGCTGTACGCGAGCGCGCGCTACCACCGCTCGCCGTGGGTGCCCGGCGCGCTGGAGGGCATCGGCTCCGGTGAGTCGGTGCTGCTCATTGGCACGGCGCTCACCATGGTGGACACGGTGCTGTCGCTGGGCGAGCGCGGTCACCAGGGCCCGGTGCACGCGCTGTCGCGCCATGGCCTGCTGCCGCACCCGCACCGCGCGCATGGCGCGAAGACGCCCGCGGCGGCGGAGCCCCTGCGCATCCGTGAGCTGTTGCGCTCGGTGCGCCGGGAGATGGACCGCTGTCGCGACGCGGAGACCGCCACGCAGGCCGCGTCCCCTTCCGCGGAGGGCGTGGTGCCGTTCAGCACGCTGCGCATCCGCGACGTGCTGCGCACGATGCGCCAGGAGGTCGACGCGCAGGCGGCGGCGGGCGCGGACTGGCGCGCGGCGGTGGACTCGCTGCGGCCGGTGACGACGCCGTTGTGGCAGCGACTGTCGGAGCAGGAGCGGCGGCGGTTCCTGCGCCACCTGCGGGCGTACTGGGAGGTGCACCGCCACCGCATGGCGCCGGAGATCCACGACGTGATGGACGCGTGGCGGCGCGAGGGGCGGCTGACGCTCCACTCGGGCCGAGTGCTCCGCTTCGAGTTGGAGCCGGACGCGGTGGCGGTCGACCTGCGTCCCCGGGGCGAGCGCGAGCCCCAGGTGCTGCGCGTGCAGCACGTCATCAACTGCACCGGCCCCGAGTCGAACCCGGCCTCGCGCGGCCAGCCCGTCCTGCGCGGCCTGCTGGAGGCGGGACAGGCTCGCGCGGACTCGCTGGGCATGGGGCTGGCGACGGCGCCCGACGGCGAGGTGCTGGACGCACGTGGACAGCCCTCCGCCCACCTCTTCACGCTGGGCCCGACGCGGCGGGGGGACCTGTGGGAAACCACAGCCGTACCTGAAATCCGTTCGCAGGCCCGCGACCTGGCGGAGCTCCTGCTGCGCCGGTTGAGCACGCCTGCCCGGTAGAGGACCTGACAGGCTCCATGACCTGGAGGTGAGGCTCCTGCTCGCCAGGCAACGTCGCCCTCGGAGGGTGGCTGTTGGGGGCCTGGCGTTTCGTGCGACATTCCAGGCCCCCCTCCTGGAGTTCCGTCCCGATGGCCTTGAAGCGCCCCCTCCCCGCCCTCATGGGAGGCGTGTCCCTGTCCGTCCTCGTGAGCCTCGGGGCGCTGGCGCACCAGCACCTGCGCACCGACGCGCTGGAGGAACGGCTCCTGCGCGAGGTGAACACGCTGACGCACGCGGAGCACCCGCGTCCGGCGCACATCACCGCCACGCGGCCCGGCACCTTCGGGGACGCGATGGTTCCGCTCCTGCCCGCGCTGCTCCAGCAGGCCCGCGCGACCCCGGCCCCCACCTCGGCGGAGGCCGCGACCCTGGAGGCCGTGACGGAAGGACGCGCTCCGGTGACGGACCTTCCCGCCTCCCGCCGTGAAGCCCTGGAGCAGGGCCTGCCTTTGATGCGGCGGGTGCTCGCCGCCACCCACGCGGAGTCCGGCGGCCTTCCGGAGGACCTGCGTCCCCTGTCCGGTCCGGAGGTGTCGCGGCGGGACGCGATGATCCACGCGCTTTGGCACGTGGTGGAGGACGCGGCGCTGGAGACGCGGCGGCTCGTGTCGCGGGGTGAAGCGGATCCCGCGGTGGACACGTGCCTGGACGCGCTCGCGCTGAGCCGGGAGCTGGCCCTGGGCGGCGGGCTCGTGGGACAGCGGCTGTCCGCGGCCGGCTATGCGCGCACGTGGCGGGCCTGCGCGGACGCAATCGACGCGGCCTCCCTGTCCCGCAAGCGTCAGGCCATCTCGCAGCTCACCCGGCTGCATGAGGGCTTCCCGCCGGTGTCCCTGATGCTGCACGAGGAGGCCGTCGCCGCGCAGCTCCACGCCTTCCGCGACCTGCTCTCCGACGACACCCGCGCCGAGCTGCCGCCCACGTGGTTCGACGCCCCCGAGCAGCCCGGAGCCCTGTCGCGCCGGCTCCAGTGGCGTCAGTGGGTGGAGGACGCGGACCGCCTCCTCGCCGTGGCGGATCAACCGGCCGAGGAGCGCCGCCGTTCGCTGGCGGCCCTGGAGACCCGGAAGGCCGGGGAGTACTTCCGCCAGGAGGAGGCTCCGTTGGTGCGCCTGTCTCCCGAGGACATGGAAGCGCTGGAGCTGCGCACGCTGCGCTCCGAAGCCCTCATCGCCCTGGCGGAGGTGGACGTGGCCCGCGCGGAGAAGGGCCAGTGGCCGCGCGCGCTCCCCACGCGGACGACGTCGCTGGTGCTGGAGCCCGTGGATGAAACCCAGGTCAGCATCCGCTCCTGCATCCCGGGGCTGATGCCCGACCCGCTGGTCGTGAAGGCGGACGGCACGCCCGCGCTCCAGCGGGTCCACGACGTGCCTTGAGCCGGTGACGGCGACTCCCTGGTGGGTCCGCTCGCGCCCGCTTCACGTCCGGCCTCCCACGTGGGACCGACCATGTAGGATGCGGCCTTTCCGTGGACGTCGGGGAGGGAGCCGTCATGTCGTGGAAGCTCGCGCTGCTGGACGAAGTGTCGAAGGTGCTACCGGATGCGCCGCTCAAGGGCTCGGACATCCGCGTGGAATTGCCGACCGCCAGCTATGCGCTGCCCGCGGGAGAGAAGCTGGGCTCCCTGACGTTCGCGTTCGACGTGTCCGCGCGCGGCTTCGTGGAAGGCTATGACGCCCCGGCGGACGTGGACGCGGCGGGCGTGGTGGGCGAGGCCCCCGGCGACGCGACGACGCAGCTGGCACCGGCGCTCGTCTATGGCGGCGACCAGGCGTGGCTCAAGTACGGCGTGGAGGCGCGCGTGAAGGCGGACGTCGGCTTCCCGCTGCCCTACGTGGCGCTCGCGGCCAACGGCGACGTGCGGGTGCTGCTCGCGGACTACCACCGGCACACGCAGGACACGAACGCTCGCGCCGCGCTGAAGAAGAACGCGCCGGAATTGCGGCTGCCCCTGCTCACGTCGTCGCTGGACAAGCTGGGCGTGGGTGACGCCATCGCCTTCCAGGCGCGCGGCGAGCTGTCCGTCACCGCGACGCTGGACTGGACGGACGTCTACACGTCCAACCTCCAGACGCTGACGAAGCTCTTGTCCGCCAGCACCATGATGGCCTTCGAGGCCAAGGCGGGCGCCACCGTGTCCGCCAAGGTGAAGGTGGTGGACGACTACGCCGTCGTCTTCTCCCGCCCCGCGGCCGGCCAGGTGCGCGTGCAGGTGAAGAAGGTGGTGGCGCGCGAGGCGGGCGTGACGGCCAGCCTGCACGTGGAGGCCAGCCTCACCGACCCGGCCGCCGTCGTCTCCCAGGTGGAGCACGTGCTCGAAGGGCTCCTGTCGGTGCCTTTGTCCGAGTTCGACTCCCTGATGACGAAGCTGGAAGCGCACACCCTGTCCGCGAACGAGACCAAGGTCCTGCGCATCATCCTGGACCGGCTGGGCTTCGGTGAGCTGGAGGCCAACACCACGGCGCTGCGAACGCAGTGGGAGAAGCTCCGCACGGACGTGCGCGGGCGCATCCAGGCGCTGGCGGAATCGAAGTTCGAAGCCGGCTTCCGCTACGAGTACCTGCGCCTGCGCGAGCAGACCACGCTCCTGTCCACCGTGTGCACCGACGCCCAGGCCCGAGCGCTGCACCCGCTGCTGGTGTCCGGACGGATGGACAGCGCGATGCAGCGCATGCAGGCCGAGGGCATGCCGCTGGAGCAGTGCCTGCTGAAGGAGGTCAACAAGGAGTCCAAGGCCTGGGGCTTCTCCCTGAAGCTGGGCAAGTGGGCGCTGGGCGGCAGCGACGTGCACGAGCTCACCCAGGTAGTGCAGCGCAACAGCCTGGAGAAGGAGTCGCCCCAGCGCGTCTCGTTCCTGGGCGTGCGCAGCTACAAGGGCACGCTGCTCACGCCGTACATGCGCTGGACCGCGGACTTCAAGGCGGACATGGCGGAGTTCCGCAAGTCGCCCACCGTCGCGGACTTCGACCTGGGCCTGTACCTGCTGCTGGCCCGTGACGCTCGCAAGCTGTCGGACGACGACCTGCGCCAGGCCGTGGACGAGGCCATCATCTGGGGCGCGCTGGATGACGCCGAGGAGGAGGAGGTCCTCAAGCGCATCCGCGACGCGTCCGGCGGCAAGGAGATTGAGACGCGGGTGGAGCTGAAGCTGGACAACCGGACGCTGCGCGACGTCATCACCCACGCGGCGGATCCGGACGCCTACTCCGCCTTCGCTCGCGCGCTGGCCCGGGCCCTGCCCTGGTACGGCGTGCCGTGCCGCGACCGGCCCACCGTGCGCGAGTCTGTCTACGCGCCCCTGTGGAAGGAGTACCTGGAACAGAACTGGTCCGCCGCCGTGGCCGCGAACATGGCCGGCGCGACCCTGAAGAAGAACCCGCTCGTCGGGCACTTCGCGTACATCGAAGGGCTGCTGGGCAACGGCATGCTGACGCTCGCGGAGGTCATCCAGAAGAACCCCGGCACCGTGTCCAAGTGGCACGACCTGCGCGCGGGCCTGCTGGACCTGCGCAACAGCGAGCAGCGCTCGCCCGCCGTCTTCAAGGGCGCGTTCAAGGCGCTGTCCCAGTCGTGGGCGCAGTCCTTCCACCTGAAGGCCACGGGCGCGTTCTTCCTGGAGCTGGCGTCGCGCGGCGGCAACGGCCTGGCCACCGTGGAGCGCACCTTCACCGTGACGGTGCCGGCGACGGGCGCGAGCATCGTCTTCTCCAAGTCGCGGGCCTGACGGGCGCACGCGTCCTTCGTCCGCTTCCGCACGCTCTCCGGGCGTGCGGAGGGGACTTGCGGCCGGACAGGGGGCGCGAAGGTGACGCGGCGCATTGCCGCTCCTCGGGGGCATCACTACATCCAACTCCTCACGCAGCACGCCCCGCGAAGAGGAGCCCCGGGAGATGATCGTCGGTCGGATGCTGTCCTGGCGGATCATCCTCCGCTACACGGGGCGCCCCGTCGTCGTCCATATCGCCATCGCGCTGGCCATCTCGCTGGGCTACGAGGTGCTGGACGCCAGGTGGCTGTCGGTGCCTGCGTTGCCGGTGACGCTGCTGGCCGCGGCGCTGGGCGTGCTGCTCGGCTTCCGCAACAACTCCGCCTACGAGCGCTGGTGGGAGGCGCGCACCATTTGGGGCGGGCTGGTGAACGCGTCGCGGACGCTGGCCCGGCAGGTGATCAGTTTCCTGCCCGCCCCTCGCGCCCAGCGCAGTGACGGGACGCCGGAGACACCCTCCGCCGCGTCGCGCCTGGTCCAGGTGGCCGTGCAACCGGAGGGGCCCGCGCTGGCGCCCGCCTGGTCCAAAGTGGGTGACGGCGCGGTGCGGGACCAGCTCGGCCAGGCGCGCGACCTGCGCGGTCCCAGCATCCCGCGCGCGAACCTGGCCACGTTCGTCCATCCGGCCGTGGAGTCACCCCGGGGCATCATCACCGGCATGTTCGAGGGCATCACCGAGGACGCGCGCGAGCTGGTCTACGCGCAGATTGGCTTCGTGAACGCGCTGCGCTGCCACCTGCGGCGGCAGGACCCCTTCCCGGAAATCACCCCGTACTTCCGGCCGTCCGTGCTGGAGGCGCTGCGCGTGGAGCAGAACGTGCCCGCCGCCATCCTGCTGTGGATGAGCACGCGCATGCGCCGCGTGTACAGCGACATCGAGCACCCGGAGAAGGTCTACCTGCGCGTGGCGATGGACGCGACGCTCACGGAGCTCACCAACTACCTGGGCGCGTGCGAGCGCATCAAGAACACGCCCCTGCCCCGCCAGTACGACATCCTTCCGCACGCCATGGTGCGCGCCTACCTCACCATGCTGCCCCTGGGCGTCGTCGCGGACCTGGGCGTGCTCACGCCGCTCATCACCGCCATCATCGCGTTCCTCTTCATCGCCCTGGACGCGGTGGGCCGCGACGTGGAGAACCCCTTCGAGGACGGCGTCAGCGACACGCCCATGACGGCGCTGTGCCGCACCATCGAGATCAACCTGCGGCAGATGCTGGGCGAATCCGAGCTGCCGCCGCCGCTCCAGCCGAAGAACGGCCTGCTGTACTGAGGCGTCGCCGGACTATGGCGCCGCCGTCACTTCCACCGTGCCCAGCCCGTCCACGGTCAGCCGCACGTGGTCGCCGGGCTTCATCAGGTAGGCGGCGGTGGCCGCGCCGGACAGCACCAGGCTTCCCGCGGGCAGCACCTGACCGCGCTCCGCGAGCAGCGCGCACAGCTGGATGAGGGACACCACCGGGTCGCCAGAGATGGCGTCCGAGCGCGCCTCGCCCTCCACCTTGCCGTTCACCTCCATGCGCATCTGGAGCTTCGTCAGGTCCAGTTCGCGCGGGGCGCGCTCCAGGGTGCCCGGCACGAACAGCGATGACGACGCGTTGTCCGCCACCACGTCCGGCAGGCTGAAGTACTTGAAGCCCACGAAGCGCGAGTCCAGCACCTCCATCGCCGCGAAGACCGCGTCGCACGCGTCCAGCACTTCATCCCGCGTCACGGTGCCCTTGAGTTCCTTCGACGTGCGGAAGGCGATCTCCGGTTCGATGCGCGGGTGGATGCCCGCGCCCACGCGCACCACGCCGCCGGGCTGCACGCGCATCCGGTCCGTGAGCACGCCGAAGATGGGCGAGCCCAGGTTCATCTGCTGGCGCTTCGCCTCCGACGTGAAGCCCATCTTCAGGCCCACCACCCGCTCACCCTGGGCCTCGCGCAGCCGGATGCCCTCCGCCTGCACCGCGTAACCGTCCGGCACGGTCAGGGTCGGGTGCGCGTGCGACAGGGGCGGTATCTCTCGCCGCTCGCGCCGCGCCGCGTCCAGGATTCCAGCCAGGGCCGCTACATCCACAGTCGAGGTCATGCGCGAATCTTTTCCATGCCCGGCCCGCAATTCCACCAAGGATTCACCAGTGGAGCGGGTCCCGGAGACGCTGGGAGCCAGACGGCCGCGCAAGCGAGCGCCATCCGACGCCGACTGTTCGGAATCCTGGAGGCCGCGGACGGCCGCGACATACATTGCCGCGTCTCCTTGGAGGGCGCGCCCGTGGAAAAGGTCCTCAACTACATCGGTGGCGAGCTGGTGCCCGCGGCGGGCGGCCAGTGGCTGGACAAGCCGGAGCCCGCGACGGGCCAGCTCTACGCGCACGTGCCGGACTCGCGCGAGGTGGACGTGCAGTCCGCCGTGGAGGCCGCGGGCCGGGCCTTCCCCGCGTGGGCCGCCCTGCCGGCGATGGAGCGCTCGCGGTACCTGCGCCGCATCGCCGGCCTCATCCACGAGCGCCTGGACGCCTTCGCGCGCGCGGAGTCCATCGACACGGGCAAGCCGCTGGCGGTGGCCCGCACGGTGGACATCCCGCGCAGCGTGCTCAACTTCGAGTTCTTCGCGGACGCGGCGACGCAGTTCTCCAGTGAAGCGCACCCCATGGACGGCGTGGCGCTCAACTACACGCTGCGCTCGCCGCTGGGCGTGGTGGGCTGCATCTCGCCGTGGAACCTGCCGCTGTATCTGCTCACGTGGAAGATTGCCCCCGCGCTGGCGGCGGGCAACTGCGTGGTGGCCAAGCCGTCGGAGGTGACGCCGATGACGGCCTTCCTCCTGTCGCAGGTGTGCCGCGACGCGGGGCTGCCACCGGGCGTGCTCAACCTGGTGCACGGCCTGGGGCCTCACGTCGGTGGGCCCCTCACGCGCCACCCGGAGGTGAGCGCCATCTCCTTCACCGGCAGCACGCGCACGGGCGCGGAGATTGCTCGCGTGGCCGCGCCCGCGTTCAAGAAGCTGTCCCTGGAGATGGGCGGGAAGAACCCCAACGTCATCTTCGCGGACTGCGACTTCGACGACGCGCTGGCCACCACGCTGCGCTCGTCGTTCGCGAACCAGGGGCAGATCTGCCTGTGCGGCCCGCGCATCTTCGTGCAGCGCTCGCTGTATCCGCGCTTCAAGGAAGCGCTGGTCGCGCGCACGAAGGCCCTCAAGGTGGGCGACCCGCTGGTGGACGGCACGGACCAGGGCGCGCTCGTGTCGCGCGAGCACTTCGAGAAGGTGATGGGCTACATCACGCTCGCGAAGCAGGAGGGCGGCAACATCCTCACCGGCGGCCAGCGCGCGAGCGTGCCCGGCCGCTGCGCGAACGGCTGGTTCATCGAGCCCACGCTGGTGGAGGGCCTCGCCCCCACGTGCCGCACGAACCAGGAGGAGATCTTCGGTCCGGTGGCGACCATCATGCCCTTCGACGACGAGGAGGAGGTGCTGTCGTGGGCCAACTCCACGCGCTACGGGCTGGCGGGCAGCGTGTGGACGAAGGACCTGGCGCGCGCGCACCGGTTCGCGTCCCGGCTGCACAGCGGCATCGTCTGGGTGAACACCTGGATGCTGCGCGACCTGCGCACGCCGTTTGGTGGCGTGAAGGAATCCGGCGTGGGGCGCGAGGGCGGCTGGGACGCGCTGCGCTTCTTCACCGAGCCCAAGAACGTCTGCATCAAGCTTTGAGCGGGGAGAGCCACACGTGAGCGCTGGCGAGCGGATCGATTCGAAGAAGGCCCCGGAGCCGGTGGGGCTCTATCCCCATGCGCGCCGTGTGGGGAATCTCTTGTTCCTCTCCGGCGTGGGCCCGCGCGAGCGCGGCAGCAAGGCCATTCCGGGCGTGGAGCTGGACGCGGCGGGGAACATCGTCTCGTACGACATCGAGACGCAGTGCCACTCCGTGTTCCGCAACGTGCGCTACATCCTGGAGGACGCGGGCTCGTCGTGGGAGCGGCTGGTGGACGTGACGGTGTACCTCACGGACATGAAGCGGGACTTCCCCACGTACAACCGGCTGTGGGCGGAGTACTTCAAGGACAACCCGCCGTGCCGCACCACGCTGGAAATCAACGCGCTGCCCACGCCCATCGCGATTGAACTCAAGTGCATCGCCACCATTGGAGACGAGTGACATGGGCCGACTGACCCCCATCAACTTCAAGAAGTGGATCGACGAGCACCGCCCCCTGCTCAAGCCGCCCGTGGGCAACCAGCAGGTGTGGGAGGACCGGGACTTCATGGTCACGGTGGTGGGCGGGCCCAACTCGCGCACGGACTTCCACGTCAACGAGGGCGAGGAGTTCTTCTACCAACTGGAGGGCGACATCACCCTGCGCGTCATCGACGACGGCCAGGTGCAGGACGTCCCCATCCGCGAGGGCGAAATCTTCCTGCTGCCGCCCAAGGTGCCGCACTCGCCGCAGCGGCCCGCGGGCACCATCGGCCTGGTGCTGGAGCGCCGCCGCCAGCCGCAGGAGCTGGATTCGTTCCTGTGGCTGTGCCCGAAGTGCGGCGAGAAGCTCTATGAGGAGTCGCTGCACGTCACCAACCTGGTGACGCAGCTGCCGCCGGTGTTCGAGCACTTCTACGGCAACCCCGAGAACTGCACGTGCAAGAAGTGCGGCACGAAGGTGGCGCGGGGTGGTGCGCCCAAGTGAAGGTCGACATCCACACGCACCTCCTCCCCCCGGAGCTGCCCCGCTTCGCCGAGCGCTTCGGCTACGGCGGCTTCATCGCGCTGGACCACCACGCGCCCTGCCGCGCGCGGATGATGCGGGACGACGGGAAGTTCTTCCGCGAGATTGAAAGCAACTGCTGGGACCCGAAGCAGCGCGTCGTGGAATGCGACGCGCACGGCGTCCAGGTGCAGGTGCTGTCCACGGTGCCGGTGCTGTTCAGCTATTGGGCGAAGCCGCAGGACGGCCTGGAGGTGGCGCGCTTCCTCAACGACCACCTGGCCGGCGCGGTGGCGACAGCGCCGAAGCGCTTCGTGGGCCTGGGCACGGTGCCGCTCCAATCCACCGACCTGGCGGTCAAGGAATTGGAGCGCTGCGTGCGCACGCTGGGGTTCGCGGGCGTGCAGATTGGCAGCCACGTCAATGACCTGAACCTGTCCGACCCGGCCCTCTTCCCCTTCTTCCAGGCGGCGAGCGACCTGGGCGCGGCCGTCTTCGTGCACCCGTGGGACATGATGGGTGAGGCGAAGATGGCGAAGTACTGGCTGCCGTGGCTGGTGGGGATGCCGGCGGAGGTGTCGCTGGCCATCTGCTCGCTCATCTTCGGCGGGGTGATGGAGCGGCTGCCGAAGCTGCGGCTCGCGTTCGCGCACGGCGGCGGCGCGTTCCCCGGCACGCTGGGCCGCATCCAGCACGGCTTCGAGGTTCGCCCGGATCTGGTGGCCGTGGACAACAAGGTCGCGCCGCGCGACTACCTGGGAAGGTTCTGGGTGGACTCGCTGGTGCACGACGCGGAGACGCTGCGCGGCATCGTGAAGCTGTTCGGCGCGGACAAGGTGGCGCTGGGCAGTGACTATCCCTTCCCGCTGGGCGAGGAGCGGCCCGGCACGCTCATCGAGTCGCTGACGGACCTGGCGCCTTCCGTGCGCGAGCGGTTGCTGTCCCGAAATGCCCTGGATTGGCTGGGGCGCTCGCACGAGGACTTCGCACCATGACGGCCCCTGTCTACGAGAACACCGATGTGTTCGCCTACGGCCTGGACGCAGCGGATCCGCTGAGGCCCCTGCGCGACGAGTTCCTCTTCCCCCCGGCCGCGTCTGGCGCGCCGGCCATCTACCTGGCGGGCAATTCGCTGGGGCTGCAGCCGCGCAAGGCGCGCAAGTACGTGCAGATGGAGATGGAGGACTGGGAGCGGCTGGGCGTGGAGGGCCACGTGCACGGCCGCCACCCGTGGCTTCCCTACCACGAGCAGCTCACCGACATGGTGGCGCGGGTGGTGGGAGCGCAGCCGCAGGAAGTCGTGGTGATGAACACCCTGTCGGTGAACCTGCACCTGATGATGGTGTCGTTCTACCGGCCCACGCGTGAGCGCTTCAAAATCCTGATTGAAGGCGGCGCCTTCCCGTCGGACCAATACGCGGTGGCGTCTCAGGCGCGCTTCCACGGCTACGACCCGAAGGAGGCCATCGTCCGGCTGATGCCCCGCGAGGGCGAGGACACGCTGCGCTCCGAGGACATCCTGGAGGCCATCGAGCGGCACGGGAAGGAGCTCGCGCTGGTGATGCTGGGCAGCGTGAACTACCTCACCGGGCAGGCGTTCGACCTGCGCGAGATTACGCGCGTGGCGCACGCGCAGGGCTGCAAGGTGGGCTTCGACCTGGCGCACGGGGCGGGCAACCTGAAGCTGTCGCTGCACGACGACGGGCCGGACTTCGCGGTGTGGTGTTCGTACAAGTACCTCAACGGCGGACCGGGCAGCCTGGGTGGCGTGTTCGTGCACGAGCGGCACGCGCATTCACCGCAACTGCCGCGCTTCGAGGGCTGGTGGGGGCACAACAAGGCCACGCGCTTCGAGATGGGGCCCACGTTCGACCCGCTGCCGGGCGCGGAGGGGTGGCAGCTGTCCAATCCGCCCATCTTCCAGCTGGCGGCGCTGCGTTCCTCGCTGGAGCTGTTCGACAGGGCAACGATGGCGGCCCTGCGCGCGAAGAGCGACCAGATGACGGGCTACCTGGAGTTCCTGCTGGACCGGCTGCCCGTGGGGTACGTCAGCATCACCACGCCGCGAGATTTGAAGCAGCGTGGGGCGCAGCTGTCCCTGCGCTTCAAGGGCGAGCCGAAGCGGCTGCTCCAGCGGCTGTCCGCGGCCGGCATCATCTGCGACTTCCGCGAGCCGGACATCATCCGCGCCGCGCCCGCGCCCCTCTACAACACGTACCTGGACGTCTTCCGCTTCGTGAAGGCGCTGGAGGCCCATGCCCTCGAATGAGTCGAAGCTGACGGTGGTGGGAGCGGGCCTGGTGGGTTCGCTGCTCTCGCTGTACCTGGCCCGCCGGGGCCACACGGTGGAGGTGCTGGAGCGCCGGGCGGACATGCGCCGCGAGACGCTGGACGCGGGGCGCTCCATCAACCTGGCCATCTCCACGCGCGGCCTGCACGCCTTGCGGCAGGTGGGCCTGGAGGAGGAGGCGCTGAAGCACGCCATCCCCATGCGCGGGCGGGTCATCCACCCGGTGAAGGGCGGGCTGGCCTTCCAGCCGTATGGGAAGGATGACTCGCAGCACATCAACTCCCTGTCACGCGGCTGGCTGAACAAGTTCCTGATGACGCAGGCGGAGGCCACGGGGCGCGTGTCCATCCGCTTCCGGCAGCGGGTGACGCAGGCGGATCCGGCGGCGGGGGCGCTCACGGTGCTGGATGAGGCCACGGGCGCGACGCGGGAGGTCCGCGACGCGGTGGTGTTCGGCACGGACGGCTCGGGTTCGGCGGTGCGGCAGGCGCTGCAATCGCAGACGGGTTCCCAGGCGGACTCGCAGACGCTGGGGCATGGCTACAAGGAGCTGACGATTCCACCGGGCGAGGGCGGGCGCTTCCAGATGGAGAAGCACGCGCTGCACATCTGGCCGCGCGGCACGTACATGCTCATCGCGCTGCCGAATGAAGACGGCAGCTTCACGTGCACGCTGTTCCTGCCGTGGGAGGGGCCGGTGAGCTTCGCGTCGCTCCACACGCCCGCCGCGCTGGAGGCGTTCTTCCAGGAGCAGTTCCCGGACGCGAAGGCGCTGATTCCGGGGCTGGTGGAGGAGTTCTTCTCCCGGCCCACCGGACAGATGGTGACGGTGAAGTGCGCGCCGTGGCACGTGGGAGGAAGCACGCTGCTGCTGGGTGACGCGGCGCACGCGATGGTCCCCTTCTACGGACAGGGGATGAACTGCGGCTTCGAGGACTGCGTGGTGCTGGACTCGCTGCTGGAGCGGCGGACGGACTGGGCGGCCGCGTTCGACGCGTTCGAGCGGCTGCGCAAGACGAACGCGGACGCCATCGCGGACATGGCGGTGGAGAACTTCATCGAGATGCGCGACAGCACGGCGGATCCGCGCTTCCTGTTGGAGAAGGGCGTGGAGAAGGTGCTGCTCAACGCGTTCCCGGGCGAGTTCGTCAGCCGCTACTCGCTGGTGAGCTTCAGCCGCGTGCCCTACCGGCTGGCGTACGGCGTGGGCGCAATCGCGGGCGGCATCGTGTCGGAGCTGGCTCGAGAGCTGAAGCGGCCGGAGGACGTGGACCTGGACCTGGCGGCGAAGCTGATTCGCGGCCGGCTGACCCCTTTCATGGAGGAGCACGCGGATGGATTTCGGCTTGAAGGGTAGGCGGGCGCTGGTGACGGGCGCGTCATCGGGGCTGGGGCGCGCCATCGCGGACACGCTGGTGAAGGAGCGCGCGACGGTGGCGGTGTCCTCGCGAGGCGGGGAGAAGCTCCAGAAGGCAGCGAAGGAGCTGGGCGCGGCGCTGGCGGTGCCGTGTGATTTGACTCAGCCGGGGGCCGCGCGTGGGTTGGTCCGCGAGGTGACCGAGAAGCTGGGCGGCCTGGACGTGCTGGTGGTGAACGCGGGAGGCCCGCCGTCCGGAGGCTTCGAGTCCATCACGGTGGAGCAATGGCAGACAGGGTTCCAGAGCCTGTGGCTGGCCACGGTGGATGCGATTCAAGAAGCGCTGCCGGGCATGAAGGCACAGGGCTGGGGCCGCATCGTGCTGGTGACGTCCACGGCGGCGCGCGAGGCGATGAACAACCTCACGGTGTCCAACGGCCTGCGCGCGGGATTGCTGGGGCTGGTGAAGACCCTGAGCAATGAAGTGGCGCCGTATGGAATCACGGTGAACGCGGCGCTGCCGGGCTACCACGCGACGGACCGGATGAAGGACCTGGGCCTGTCCGACGAGAAGGTGGCGCCGAACATCCCCGCGAGGCGGCTGGGCAGGCCGGAGGAGTTCGCGGCGCTGGTGACGTTCCTGGCGTCGGAGCCGGCCGCGTATATCAGCGGCCAGTCCATTGCCTGCGACGGTGGAGCGCTGAAGGGCTTCTAGGGTCCCATGTGCACAATCAGGTAGAGCAGGCACGTGCCGGCACCCACGGACAATGACACGGCCCACACCGCTGCCGAGGAGATGGCTCGCAGCAGTCCGTAGGCGCCCAACAGCGCCGCGGACACGAGCCATCCTCCGAAGAAGCAGGACACGAACGCGAGCGACGTGAGCCAGTACGACAGGTCGCAGTTCGAGCCCAGGCATTCGCCGAACGGCAGTGGCAGTGAGTACTTGTCGAGGACGACGGCCACGGCCCCGAGCCCCGAGAGCAGCGCCCCCGCCAACGACAGCCACCGCCATGCCTTCCCGGAGAGCGTGAAGGCATCTTGACTCCGCCATCCCGGCGCTCGCCGCGCGGTGAAGATGACGAGGGCCAGCAGGCCCAGTCCCAGCACCAGCGCCACCGGGAGCGCGGCGCGTCCGCGAAACGCCGTCGCCAGCATCGACAGACCGAAGAGGACGGAACCCAGAAGCAGGGCGGCGAAGAGCGCGAGGCGTGAGATCATCAGGGCGGTTATATGCCGACTCAGCCGCGTGGCTCAGCGGACAGCCCGCCCCCTGAGACGATGGAGCTTTGAGAGGATTTTGAAGTGACGTCGGTGGCCTTCCGGGGGGAAGACCATGAACGCGACGAAGCGGGCGGTATCCCTGGTGCTGGCGTGGTTGCTCACGGGCTGCGCGATGAGGACCGGGACCGTGGTGGAGGGGAGCCTCCAGCCCCGGCACTTCCGGTTCGTCACGGTCATTGAACAGACAGAGCCAGGGCCAGGAGGCTGGAGAGAAGCCTGTGTCCATGTTCCGCTGCGACGGGACACGGGAGAAATCTTCAAGTGCACGCTGGGCGTCGGAATGCCCCTGGAGACAGCAGCGCTGGGAGCCATTCAGGTGGAACTGGCCCAACGCATCTCGGCGAATTGCGCCAATCTGGCGGCTCAGACCGTGTTCAGTTCGACCACGCCGGTGACAGCCCTCGGGCTCGCGTGTGAGGAGCTCAGGACCACCTTCGGGATCGGGCTTGATGGGGCCATCCTTGGCTCGCGAGTCAGGCAGCAGTGCCACCCAGCAACCCTCTCCTTCAACTCCAAGGCCAGGAAGCCATGACGCCTTCCGCCGAAGAATTGCTCGCGATTGCTCGTCTCTACTGGGGCACCGACCAAGCCTATGTCTTCCGGCAAGAACCCGGTCCCGAGGATCTTCGCTACCAAGCCCTCTGGGAGGAGAAGGATGTGGAAAGGCCCCGCTGGGGGGCCTTCGTGAAGACGCTTCGAGCAGCGATTCCCGATTGCGATGCCTGGGACTACGCGCCGGGACTGGCAAACCCCAGCTTCTGCGTGCTGGTCTACCCGCATCAGGCGAAGGACATGATGCGCCCGCAGATCACCTGGACGGTCGCCGGGTACCTCAGCATCTTGGCCCCCCTCTACACCGTGCACTGCGTTCGCCGGGTCTTCCTGGGGAAGCACCTCATGGAGTCGAAGGTCTTCCTCGGCCCCGTCCCGCTGGAGCTGCAAGGCATCGCGGACACCGTCGCCCGACACATCGAAGCTGAGTTCGGCGCCACCGCCCTGCCGCTCGAAGTCGCCCAGACGCCCGTTCCACTCTACGTCAACTTCATGAAGCCGCCGGAGACCACGCTCTTCCACGCGCTCTTCACCTCCGAGCCCGGGAACATCCTCTGAGCCCCCTCCTACCGGCCTGACGCAGCGGGCCAGCCGTTTTCCGCTCTGGCGGCAAAGTCTTTTTGATTTGGGCTGGTGGATTTCTCGCGTTTTGAGACAGAGTTCGCCGCCTTCGCCGGGAGGGGCGCAGACGTGCTCAGACGAATCTGTTTCATCCGTGGGCTGTGGCTCATGGTCGTGTTGTGGGGAGCAGGGGCCTGGGCCCAGGGCAACTCGGTCATCACCGGGACCCTGACGAACACGCTCGACAAGAAGCCGCTGGTGGATGTCGTGGTCACCGCCACCTCGCCCCAGTTGCAGGGCGAGCGCACCGTGCTCTCCGACAAGAGCGGCCTGTACCGCATCCCCCAGCTTCCGCCGGGCACGTACACGCTGCGCTTCGAGGCCCAGGGCTATCAGCCCTATGCCCGCGACGGCATCCTGCTGCGCATCGACCGCACCATCCGCTTCAACGCGGAGCTGGCTCCGGACTCCCTGAGCTCCGACGTCGAGGTCGTCGGCTCGCCTCCGACCCTGGACGTGGGCTCCAGCGCCGCGGGCGTCACCGTGGACCAGGACTTCATCCGCAACATCGCCGTCATCCGCCCCGGCACCAAGGGCTCCGCGTCCCGCTCCTTCGAGGGCCTGGCCGAACTGGCCCCCGGCGCCACCGAGGACCGCTACGGCGTGAGCATCAGCGGCAGCTCCTCACCTGAGAGCCAGTACGTCGTGGACGGCCTGTCCGTGAACGACCCCGGCGTGGGCACGCTGGGCACGCCCCTGTCCGTGGAGTTCGTGAAGGAGGTCAACATCATCACCGGCGGCTACATGCCGGAGTACGGCCGCTCCACCGGCGGCGTGCTCAACGTCGTCACCAAGTCCGGCTCCAACGAGTTCCACGGCTCCGTCTTCGCCAACTACGCGCCCGGCGCGTTCCAGACGTCCGGCAAGGAAATCCTGCGCGAAGGCAGCGTCATCTCCGCGCAGGGCAGCGCCCACAACCTGGGCGACTTCGGCTTCGACCTGGGCGGCCCCCTCCTCAAGGACAAGCTCTGGTTCTACGTGGGCGTCGCGCCGTCCTTCAATCGCATCCAGGTGGACCGCCAGCTCAGCAGCTACGAGCTGTGCTCGGAGGTGGACCCCGAGAACGGCTGCTCCGCCGTGGGCGCGCGCCGCAAGGACCCCACCACCGGCTTCTCCCAGGTGAACCCCATCGAAGGCAGCCGCACCCGCCGCTTCGCCGACGAGCGCAGCGTGCAGTACCTGGGCAAGCTCACCTACAACTTCAACCCGGACCACAGCCTGTCCGTGTCCGCGTTCGGCACGCCGCGCTCCTCCGGCGGCAGCGGCAAGTACTCCTTCAGCGACGACGGCGAGCCGGAGGTGTGCACCAGCCTGTCGTGCACCGCCTTCGTGCAGGGCGCGTATGAAGCCATCGCCACCCGGCGCAGCAACAGCGCCATGGACATCGTCGCGAAGCAGGCGTCGTCCTTCTTCGACAAGAAGCTGCTCGTGGACGCGACGCTCGGCTGGCACCACCAGGCGGACTCCATCCTCCCGTCGGACGGCTCCGGACTGGGCTCCGGCGAGGGCCTGTCCGCGAAGTCCAACATCGCCTGGCGCCGCACCCGCAACCCCGGGTACCACACCATCAACGAGTTCGAGACGCTCCCGTACGCGGACGCCTGCGGCACCACCCCCGAGGAGCAGCGGCTGCGCTGCCCCGTGACGGCCTACTCCACGGGCGGCCCCGGCACCATCAGCATCCAGCGCCTGGACCGCGTGCAGGGCAAGGTGATGGGCACGTACCTGCTGGAGGCCCTGGGCCACCACATCCTCAAGGCCGGCGCGGACGTCGAGCGGATGAGCTTCTACAACAACCGCGCGCGCACCGGCCTCACGCCCTGGCAGGAGTGCACCGGCGGCGACTGCTTCTTCAGCCTCAACCAGTACGGCTACCTGCAGGGCCCTGACATCCCGGTGTTCCTGCCCAACAAGGAAGGCACCTCCACGTCCACCACCGTGGGCGGCTTCCTCCAGGACAGCTGGTCCGTCATGGACAAGGTCACCGTCAACGTGGGCCTGCGCTACGACGTGCAGACCATCTACGGCCTGGACGGCGAGGTGGGCCTGCACCTGCCCAACCAGTGGTCCCCGCGCCTGGGCGTCATCTACGACCCGACGCAGAGTGGCCGCGCCAAGCTCTTCGCCAACTACGCGCGCTTCTTCGAGAACGTCCCCCTGGACATGGCGGACCTGTCCTTCCCGCAGCAGCAGCTGCTGTCCGCCACCTACGACTCGCCCCCGTGCGTTCCCTCCCGTGAGGATTCGCTGCTCGGGGACTGCACCCAGAACGTCAACCGCCAGCCCATTGGCAACCGCGAGAGCCCCAACCAGCTGTGGGACGCGCAGGGCGGCGACCGCGTGCCGGTGGATCCCCAGATTCGCGCCCAGTCCGCGGACGAGTTCGTGCTGGGCGGTGAGTACGAGCTCTTCACCGCGAGCCGCCTGGGCGCCACGTACACCCGGCGCTACCTCAACGACGTCATCGAGGACATGAGCCGCGACGACGGCAGCACCTTCTTCCTGGGCAACCCGGGCAAGGGCTACTCCACGGACTTCCCGCTGGCCCGGCGCGAGTACGACGCGGTCAACCTCTACTTCCAGCGCGCCTTCACCAACGGGTGGCTGGCCCAGGGCAGCTACACCTGGTCCACCCTGCGCGGGAACTACTCCGGCCTGTTCCGCGCGGACACCGGCCAGCTGTCCCCCAACCTCACGCGCGACTTCGACCTGGTGTCGCTCACCGTCAACCGCGAGGGCCAGCTGCCCGGAGACCGCACTCACTCGTTCAAGGTGTTCGCCGCGAAGGAGCTGGTGCTGGGGCCGAGCACCAGCATCAACGTGGGCGGCAACTACCGGGCGCGCTCCGGCGCGCCGCTCAACTACCTGGGCGCGCACCCGCGCCGCAGCGGTTCGGAGACGTTCATCCTGCCGCGCGGCAGCGCGGGGCGGCTGCCCTGGGTGCACGGCGTGGACGGGCACGTGGGCCTCAACCAGCGGCTGGTGAAGGACTACGTCCTCACGGTGTCCCTGGACGTGTTCAACCTCTTCAACTTCCAGCAGTACACGGACGTGGACCAGACCTTCACCACCACGCGCGTCTACGCCATCGAGCAGGGCGGCAAGCCGGACGACCTCACCGCCTGCCTCACCAACGGCAACCCCCACTGCAAGGTCATCTCCACCGCCACGAACCAGCCCATTGGCGAGGCGGACATCAACCCCAACTTCAAGCGGCCCACCGCCTACCAGGCTCCGCGCTCCATCCGCCTGGGCGCGAAGCTCAGCTTCTAGGTCTCGAGCCATGAGGACTCCCGCGATGAAGTTTCGTTGGATGGCAGTGAGTGCAGGGCTCGCGGCGGCGGCCGTCGCCGTGGGTGCGTGCGGCAGCGAACCGGAGCCCGAGTGCGTCGTGGCTCGCGCCGTGTCGGACGGCTCCACCGGCTCGTTCGCCGCGACGTACCAGCTCAAGCCCGGGCAGAACCCGGACAACGTCTGCGCGCAGCTGAAGCCAGAGCCGCTGGGGCTGCAGAAGTTCTTCAGCCCGGACCCGGCCGCGCCCGACACCGTGGGCGTGCGCAGCGCGCGGCTGGGCAAGTTGCTGGCGGACTTCGCGTCCCGGCTGACGGAGGACTCGAAGGCGACCGCCACCGCGGTGGGCCCCTTCGCCTCCGTGACGCCGGGGGCGGACCACTTCTGCTCGGTGCCGGCCCTGACGCCCACGCGGCTGGAGGTGCCCGCTTCCACGGCGCCTGACGGCGGCCCGCTGCCCGCGCAGGACTTCGGCTACGCGTGGAGCAACCTGCGCATCTACAACACGCCAGAGATTCCGGGCACGCAGTTCACCGCGGACCTCGTGTACTCGGAGAACGGCTGCAGCGCCGAGTACACCGTGAAGGGCATCTGGCCGGTGGTGAAGTGCCAGAACAGCGCCACGAAGCTGCCGGACGACGCGCTGTGCGACCCGTACGCGGACTACGACGCGGGCCGGCTGCGCGGCTCCGGCATCAACCCGCTGTTCCCCGTGAAGTGCGACCCGGACGCGCTCATCTGCGTGCTCACGGGTGAGGTGCCGTCGGCGCCGTGAAGCCGTGACTTCCGGGACGCAGCGCCTGCGGCAGGTCCCGGAAGTCCTTCACCAGCCAGTCCGGCCGCTCGCGCACCAGGACCTCGCGCGGGAACGACGTGGCGACGGCGACACACGCCGCGCCCGCGGCCCGCGCGGCCCTCAGCCCCGCCACCGCGTCCTCGAACACCACGCACGCGTGCGGCGGGACGCCCAGCGCGGCGGAGGCCTTGAGGTACACCTCGGGATCCGGCTTGCCCCGCGACACGTCCGTGGACGTCACGCGCACGGGGAACAGGTGCTCCAGCCCCACGCGCTCCAGGGCCCGCTCCGCGTTCTGGGCCAGGGCGCTCGTGCCCAGGGCCCAGGGCACGCCCGCCCGCTTCAAGGACATCAGGTAGGCGCCCACGCCGGGGACGGGGGACACCGGCTCGTGGTCGAGCAGCCGGTGGAAGGCCCGCTCCCGGTCGTCCGTGAGCACGGCCACCTGCTCGTCATCCAACTCCGCGCCGAACCACGCGCGCAGCGTCTCCCCGGCCCGCAGGCCATTGGTGGCGAGCAGCTGCTCGCGCGTGGGCACGTAGCCCCGCTCGCGAGCGAACTCATCCCAGACGCGGTAGTGCAGTTCGGTCGTGTCGATGACGACGCCGTCCAGGTCGAAGAGGACGGCGCCGAAGACAGGGATGTTCGAGTTCGATGGAGTCATGAAGGTCGCGCTCCCTCTCGAAGAACCACACGGCACGCGCCACAAACCTATTCATTGGATGGGGCGCGGGCGTGGCTCCCGCTCCTACGGCCCGTGCCCACCTTGCGAGCAGACGTAGGGACGGCTCCCCGCCGGAGCAGGTAGGAGCGCGAAGGAACGCCGCCTGCCAGGCCCCGGGGCAGCCAGCCCGTTGTAGGCTGCCTGGGAGGTCCATGCCGCTCAAGAACCCCACGAACTTCTCCACGACCGCCGTCCGCACCCAGGGCACGCCTTCACAGGCCGCCCAGGTGATGCCGGCGTTGACGCTCATTGGCCATGCCCAGCCCCAGCGCATCGGGGAGCGGCTGCTGCTGGACGGGTTGCTGTCCGGAGAGCGCGCGGTGGCCCTGTCCCGCAACGCACCGGACTTCAGCCGTCCGGGGGCGGTGCTGGCGTTGCCCCTGGGTGACCCCTTCCTCAGCCGGACTCCGGTGCGCTTCGAGGCGGGGACGGACGGCAGCGTGCGGCTGCGGGTGCCGGAGGGAGGGACGCCGGTGTGGGTGGGCAGTGAGCCGGTGCGCGGCGGGCGGGAGTTCCCCGCGCAGGCGCTGGTGGCGGGCGTGCCGCTGGTGCTCGCCGGGCGCGTGGCGCTGCTGCTGCACCAGGCCACCGTGCGCGGCGCCAGTGCCCAGACGGAGCTGGCGGGGCTGGGCATGGTGGGCGACAGCGAGGGCGTCGTCCGCGTGCGCGAGGACGTGCTGCGCGTGGCCGACCTCCTGGTCCCCGTGCTGGTGCGGGGCGAGACGGGCACGGGCAAGGAGCTGGTGGCGAGAGCGCTCCACGCGCGGAGCCCGCGCCGCGCCGGGCCCTTCGTCAGCGTCAACCTGGGCGCCCTGGCCAAGGACCTCATCGCCGCGGAGCTGTTCGGCGCGGTGCGGGGTGCGTTCACCGGCGCCGCGCGCGACCGGGAGGGTTTCTTCCGCGCGGCCCACGGCGGCACGCTCTTCCTGGACGAGGTGGCGGAGGCGCCCCCGGAGGTCCAGGCGGCGCTGCTGCGCGTGCTGGAGACCCAGGAGGTCTATCCCGTGGGTGCGCAGACCCCGGTGCGCGTGGACGTGCGGCTCGTCACCGCCACGGACGCGGACCTGGAGGCGCACATCCGCGACGGCCACTTCAAGGCCCCGCTGCTGCACCGGCTGGCGGGCTTCGAAATCACCGTGCCGCCGCTGCGCGAGCGCCGCGAGGACATCGCGCCGCTGTTCCTCCACTTCGCGCGCCAGGAGCTGGAGTCCACGGGCGAGGCAGGGCGGCTGAGCTCCTCGGATGCGCGCGCGGAGCCGTGGCTGCCCGCGTCGCTCGCCGCGCGGCTGGTGCGCTCCGCGTGGCCCGGCAACGTGCGCCAGCTTCGCAACGTCGCGCGGCAGCTCGTGATTGGAAGCCGGGGCCTGCCAGGGCTGCGCGTGGATGCGCGGCTGGAGCAGTCACTGGACGCCGACGCGCTCCCCATCCCCGGACAACCCCTGACCGAGCGGTCGCCCTCCCCTGCCTCGGAGGACACGCCCGCGCCTTCGGAGACGCGCGCACCCGCGCGGCGCAAGCCGTCGGAGGTGAGCGAGCAGGAGGTGCTGGAGGCCCTGCGTGCCTGCGCGTGGGACTTGAAGGCCACGGCGGACTGGCTGGGCATCCCGCGCTCCTCCGTGTACGTGCTCATCGACAAGAGCTCGCTCCTGCGGACCGCGCGCGACCTGAGCCCGGAGGAGATCACCCGCTGCTTCCACGAATGCGAGGGCGACCTGGACCGCATGGTGCAGAAGCTGGAGGTCTCCCGCCGCGCGCTCCATCGCCGCGTGCGTGAGCTGGGATTGGACGCGAGCTGAGCTGGTACGGCGTCTGCAATGTCCACCCGCACCATGCCCACCAACACCATCACCATCGACGTCTCCACGACCCCTGTCAGCTACAGCCCCAGCCCCGATGTGAAGCACGGCGACAAGGTGGTCTTCACGTTGGGCAACGCGGTCAGCGCCACCGCCACCGTGACGTTCCCCGACGGCACCTGCCTCACCACGTCCGGCCCGTACACGCTGGGAGGCGCGACGATGGCGACCTCGCCCCTGACCGTCGCCCTGACGGCCTCGCGCGGGGTCTATGCCTTCGACGTCGACTTCAACAACGGCCAGGAATCCCAGGCCCGCAAGGGCCACGAGTGGGACAGGAAGAACGGCGGCATCGACGTGACCAGCGACCCGCCGAAGGAGCTGCTCCGGTAGACGCCGGACACGTCAGCTCCCGGACCGTGACGTGTCACTGACACGTCCGGGAGCGCGCGTCCGCTGTCGCAGCCGTGAAACATCAGAGCCACCATTCAAGACATGCATGTTGGTACGGGGGCTGCAATGCTGCGCGGACCTATGGCCAACATCACAGTCGACCTCTCCACGGTTCCCGTCACCTACAGCCCCGGTCCGGAAGTGAAACACGGTGACACGGTGATCTTCTCGCTGGGCAGCTACCCTCCGGGCGCGACCGCCACCATCACGTTCCCCCACGGGAACTGCCTCACCGTTTCCGCCTCGAACCCGTACCCGTACGAGCTCGGAGGGACCCACGCGCTGGCGACCTCCCCGCTGATCGTCTCGATGACGGCGCTGAAGCGGATCTACGAATTCGACGCGACCATCGACGATGGGTCGAGCACCCGGAGCGCGGACAAGGTCGGTCCGCTCAAGCTGGACCGGAAGAACGGCGGCATCGACGTGACCAGCGACCCGCCGGAGAAGCGCGCCTAACCGGCGGACACGTCAGCCCCGGACCGTGCCCTGTCATTGACGTGTCCGGGGTCCTGCCCCGTGTCGCGGCCGTGAAACATCCCAGCGGTGTTCACGGTCCGCGCACTGGTACAGGCGATGCAATGCAGTCCGGGCCCATGGCCCTCATGACAGTGACTCTCTCCCCCAAGGACATCACCTACGACCCGTCGCCGGAGGTGAAGCACGGCGACCTGGTGGTCTTCGTGATGGCTGGTTACGCGGCTGACGCCACCGCGATCGTGTCGTTCCACCACGATGATTGCTTCACCGCGCGGAGCCCGTTCAAGCTGACCAGCGACAACGCGGTGCCCGTGCCGCTGACCGTCGCCCCCCACGCGAAGCGAGGGAGGCATCCCTTCCAGGTGAGAATCCATTCTCGCAAGGTCCAGGACGACAGCTCCATCGAGGGGCAATCGGACCGCAAGAACGGCGGCATCGACGTGACGAGCGATCCGCCGGTGGAGGTCCGCCGGTAGCGTCCTCAGGGCGTGGGTGCGTCGACCACGCTCTCCGGGGTCGGGGTGCGAAGCGCCACCAGTCCGTCCCTCACCTCACGCGCCCGGCTCCACCGGGGGCGGGCCGCCACCACCGCGTCGGCCAGCGCCAGTCCCCGCGTCAGCCCGGCCGCCGCGTCCTGCCCTTCACGGATGCGCCACCGCGCCCATGCGCCGTGAAGCTCCGCCGCCGCGAGCCGGTACTCCAGCCTGGGGTCGAGCTTCAGCGCCTCCTCGAAGGCCTCCGCCGCGCGCGTGAACTCGCCGTCCGCCGCCCCGTGGCCCCGCGCCATCCAACGCGCACGGACGCCGGAGGCCTCCGCCAGGTAGCGCCAGGCATTGCCCAGGCGCGGGTTCTGCTCGCGGGCCCGGTTCAGCGCCGTCTCCGCCTTCGTCAGGTCCGCCGCCGGGTCTCGTGACTGTGACAGCGTCCACGCCGCGTGGCGCACCCAGGCCTTGCCCAGGTTCGCCAGCAGGTCCGCGTCGTCCGGCAGCCGCTTCAACGCCTCCGAGTAGTCGTCCACCGCGGCGCGCAGCGCGACGCTCGGGTCCTCGCCCTTCGCGAGCTGGAGCTCCGCGCGGAAGACCTCCCACTCGCCCAGGTTGTTGAAGGCGAAGCCCTGCGTGGGCGCCAGGGCGCGGGCCTTCTCGAAGGACGCCTTCGCCTCGTCGAGCAGGGCCTTCGTGTCGCCGCCCTCCTCCGCGCGCAGCTCCGCCTGCCAGAACACCGCGGAGCCCAGCGCGTTGTGGAGCGCGGGCTGCTTCGCGTTGAGCGCCAGCCCCTGCCGGTACAGCGTCAGGGCGCGCTCCAGGTCCACGCTCACGTCCTCGCCCTTCAGGTAGCGGGCTCGCGCGAGCTGCTCCGCCACCTCCGCGCCGTTGAAGCACGCGCTGAAGTTGTCCGGGTTGAGGGACAGGGCCCGCGTGAGCGCGCTGTTCGCGAGGCGCAGGTCGCCCATCGCATCCGGCGCGTTCCGGGCGTCCGCCCGCTTGCGGTACGCGACGCCCAGGTTGATCCACGAGAACGGCTGCTGCTCGCTCAGCTGGAGCGCGGCCTGGTACTCAGTGATGGCCTGGTCCAACAGCGGCAGCGGGTCTCCGCCGCGCGCGGCCTCCGCGTCCGCCTGCCCCTGCCACGCGAGCCCCAGGTTGGCGTGGAACGCGTAGTCGCGGTCCTCCGGGCGCAGCTGTTCGAAGGAGGCAATCGCGAGCTTCAGCTGTCCGCGCGGGTCCTCTCCGCGCAGCTGCTGGTAGCGCGCCCACTGGCGATGCGTCAGGGCCCGCTCCAGCGGGATGCGTTCGCTCGGCGTGGCCACGGCCTCCGCGGTGCGCAGCGCGGCCAGGGACTTCTCCAGCAGCGCCTCCACGCCCTCCCCGCCCTGGTTCGTGCGCTGCTCCGCGAGCCGGCGGTGGAAGCGCGACACCAGCACCAGCGAGCGGGCATGGTCCGGCGCGGCGGCGAGCGCGCGAGACAGCGCCTCCAGGCCCCGCTCGTAGTGCGGCAGGATGTTTCCCTCGCCGTACAGCTCCATCACCAGCGCGGCCAGCTCCAGCCGCCCCAGCACCGAGTGCACCACGGGCTGGCTCTCCGCCGTGGCGACAGCGGCGGCGTACGCCTCGCGGCTCAGCGCCAGGTCCGCCTGCGAACCCGCGCGGTCCCCGCCGTTCCAGCGCCGCGTGGCGCGTGCGAGCAGGATGTCGCCACGCAGCAGCGGCGCCTCGTAGAACCACGGCGACTGCGTGCCCGGCGCGTCCAGCAGCGCCAACGCGTCCTCCGGCCGGTCCTCATAGAAGGCGAACAAAGCCTTCACGAACGACGGCGGCGCGGGCACGTCCGGCCCCTCCGCCTGGCGCAGGTACGCGAGCGCCGGGTCGCGGTAGCGCCCGTTCAACTCCTTGAGCCGGGCCTCGCGCTGCGCGGGGGCTCGGCGCTCCACGTCCAGCAGCAGCTGCTCGCGGTACAGGTGGCCCAGCGTCTGCGCCAGCGCCCAGGCCACGCGGGGCTCGCGGAAGCCGTGCGCCCACGCGGACTCCAGCTTCGCGCGCGCGCCGTCCAGGTCATCCAGCGCGAACAGGGCGCGGCCCAGCGCGTACTCACCGGGGCCCACCGCCTGCTCGCCCGCGCGGGAAATCTCCTGCTCCAGCGCGGCCATGCTCGCGCGCAGCGCCTCGCGGTCCTTGCGCGTGTCGTGCAGGCGCGACAGGGCGGAGTAGCGCGCCGAGGACTCGATGCGCTCCACGCGCTCGGTGAAGGCGCGGGCCAGCCGCTCGCGTTCGGCCACCTCTCCGCGCGCGAGCTGCGCTTGCGTGAGCGCGCCGGCCACCACCGCCACCACCGTGCCGCCCAGCGCCAGCGCCGCGCGGTGCTTGCGGACCTTCTTGCCCAGCCAGTAGCGCGCGCCATGGCGGGCTCGCACCGGCTCGCCGGACAGGAAGCGCTCCAGGTCGTCCGTGAAGGCGCGCACGGAGTCGTAGCGGAGCGGCCGCTCCTTCTCCAGGCACTTGAGGACCACCGCCTCCAGGTCCTCCGGGATGTCCGGCTCCAGCGCGCGCGGACGCGGAGGCGGCTCCGTCTGGAGCTTCGCGAGCACCTCCTTCTCCGTCCCGCCGGTGAAGGGAGGCTGCCCGGTGAGCAGCGCATATAATGTTGCGCCCAGCGCGTAGACGTCCGCGCGGCGGTCCAGGCGGTGGCCTTCACCGCGGGCCTGCTCGGGCGGCATGTAGTGCGGCGTGCCCAGCACCGCGTTCGGGGTGGTGCTGTCCTCGCGCCAGTCCCGCGCCAGGCCGAAGTCCATCACGAACGGGTGGAAGCCTCCGTCCTCCGTGCGCTCCACCAGGATGTTGCCGGGCTTCAGGTCTCGGTGGACCAGCCCCACGCGGTGCGCGGCGTGCACGCCCTCCGCGGCCTGGCACAGCACCCAGACGCGCTGCTCCAGCGTGAGCGAGTTGGAGAGCTGCCCCAGCGACGGGCCCTCCACGTAGCGCATGGCGATGAAGGCGTGCCCGCGCACCTCGCCCACTTCGTAGACCTCGCACACGCGCTCGTGGCGCACGCGGGCCTGGGCGCGGGCCTCGGACAGGAAGCGGCGGGCCAGCTCCGGGTCCCCGTCGCGCACGAACTTGAGGGCCACGTTGCGGCGCAACAGCGGGTCATAGGCCAGGAACACCTGCCCCATGCCGCCCTGCCCCAGGAAGCGCACGGGCTCGTAGCGGTCCCAGCCGGGCACCGGGAACGAGGGCACGCCATGCACACCCAGCGAGGACGGAATCGCCGTGCCCAGCGTGGCGGCCTCCTGGATGGGCGCTTCACCCCGGTCCGTGACGCCGCGAGCCAGGTCCTGCCGCAAGAGGTCCAGGGTGTCCTCCGTCAGCCGGCCCCGCTCCTTCAACAGCTCCAGGGGCCCGCGGTGCAGGCGAAGGGCCTCCTCGCGCAGGGCCGCCGCCTCCTCGGAGGACAGCAGCCCCTCGTCCAGCGCGAGCAGGACCTCCTCCTCGTAAGACGCTTGATGACCTGCCCCGGGCACGGACGAAGCATACGGGGAAGGCAGGGGGACGCGGGAGCGCCGCCGGAAGGGCGCCATGAGAGGGAGCGAGGGGGCGCTCCCGGGAAGGGGGTAGGCCCTCCCCTCCGGCGGGCTCCGCGAGGCTATGCGGCGCGGCGCTGACGGCGGCGCAGCCCCGGCACTCCCATCAGGCCCAGGAGGGCCAGCCAGGAGGCATCCGGCGCGGTGCTGCACCCGCCGCCCGCGAAGGCGCGCGTGTTCACCACCGTCCAGGTGTACTCCGCCGGGGTCGCATCCGTGTTGCCGCTGCCGTCCACCGCGCGGACACGCAGGACGTGGTCCCCGCTGCCGACGGTGTAGCTGTCACGGCACGGGCCCCAGGCGCCACCGTCGAGGCTGCACTCGAACGTGGAGCCCACTTCCGTGGAGGCGTACTCGAAGTCCGCCGTGCGGTCGGAGGTGGTCGGCGCCGGGCCCTTCACGATGGACGTGTCCGGGGCCTGGTTGTCCAGCACCACGCTGTCCACCACGAAGGGGACGGTGGCGGACGGAGGGCTGGTGATGCCCGCGGGCGATTCGGCAGTAGCCGTCACGCTGTGCGGGCCATCCGTCAGCGGCGTCGTGGGCACGCAGCTCCACTTGCCGGCCGCGTCCACGGTGGCGGTGCAGATGACGGTCGTGCCTTCACGCACCGTCACCAGCGCGCCGGGCTCGCCGGTGCCGGTGATGGCGGGCGTGCCGGTGGTCACCGTGGTGTTCGCCTCGGGGCCGGTGATGACCGGGGCCGGGACCTCCGTGTCCACGATGAAGGGGACGGCGGTGGACGGGGGGCTGGTGGTGCTCGTGGACGTCTCGGCCGTGGCCGTCACGTTGTGCGGGCCGTCCACCAGCGGCGTCGTGGGCGTGCAGGTCCAGTTGCCGGCCGCGTCCGCGGTGGCGGTGCAGACCACGGTGCCGCCCTCACGCACCGTCACCTGCGCGTTGGGCACGCTGGTGCCGGTGATGGGAGGCGTGCCGGTGGTCACGGTGGTGTTCGCCGTGGGGCCGGTGATGACCGGGGCCGGCGTCACGGGCTGGGGCTCCTGCGCCACGCACAACTGGGTGGACAGGTCGCAGTACGCCTCGCAGACGTTGGACGCGTTGCACGCCTGGCCCACCTCCAGCAGGCAGCGCGGCGAGCAGGTGTCTCCGCCCACCAGGTTGCCGTCGTCGCACACCTCGGCGCCCGCGCGGATGCCGTCGCCGCAGGTGGTGCCGCAGGCGCTGGGCGCGCCGTTGCAGCTGTAGCCCGGCTCCACGGCGCAGGTGGCGTTGCAGCCGTCGCCGCTGGCCGCGTTGCCGTCGTCGCACGACTCGCCCACGTCCACCGTGCCGTTGCCGCAGGTGTTGAAGCACACGTTGCCAGGGGCGGGGCAGCTCCAGCCCGGCTCCACGGCGCAGGTGGCGTTGCAGCCGTCGCCCGCCGTGGCGTTGCCGTCGTCGCACGCCTCGGAGCCCGCGCGGATGCCGTCGCCGCAGAGGGTGGCGCAGGTGCTGGGCTGACCCGAGCAGCTGTAGCCCGGCTCCACGCGGCAGCCATTGGAGCAGCCGTCGCCGGACGACTGGTCCGCGTCGTCGCAGGTCTCGTTCGGATCCAGGGCGCCGTTGCCGCACGACTGGACGCACACGGAGGGACCGTTGGACGGCGTGGAGCAGGCATAGCCGCCCTCCACGCGGCACTCGGTGGCGCAGCCGTCACCGGACGCGAGGTTGCCGTCGTCGCACTGCTCGCCCGGGTCCATGTGGCCGTTGCCGCACGTCTTCGCGCAGGGCTGGCCCGGCGTGGCGCAGGCATAGCCCAGCTCCAGGGTGCAGGCGTTGGAGCAGCCGTCGTTCAGGTTCGTGTTGCCGTCGTCGCACAGCTCACCGGCGTTGAGCACACCGTTACCGCACAGCGGGGCGCAGACGGACGGGGCGCCGTTGCAGGAGTAGCCCGTCTCGATGCGGCACGCCGCGGAGCAGCCGTCGGAGCTGAACACGTTGCCGTCGTCGCACTGCTCTCCCGCGTTGATGGCGCCGTTGCCGCAGGTGGCCGCGCAGGCCTGGCCCGGCGTGGGGCAGGCGTAGCCGTCTTCCACACGGCAGCTGGCGTTGCAGCCGTCATTGGCGGTGGTGTTGCCGTCGTCGCACTGCTCGCCGGGGTTCAGGTTGCCGTTGCCGCACGTCTTGGCGCAGGTGCTGGGCGCGCCGGCGCAGCCATAGCCGGCCTCGATGCCGCAGGTGGCGTTGCAGCCGTCGCCCGCCGTGGTGTTGCCGTCGTCGCACTCCTCGCGCGGGGAGACGGCGCCGTCACCGCAGCGGTCGTCGTAGGCATCCACGAAGAGGTAGCGGAAGGCGTTCGGCGGGCTGGCCTCGTTCTCGTTGCACAGCTCGATGCGGTTGAGGCCCGCGTGCCAGGCCGCGTTGGTGCCGAACTCGCGGAAGATGTTCTTCTGCCAGGGCTGGCCGGGCGGGTCATTCACGGTGACGGGCGTGATGGCCACGCCGTTCACCCTGGCGCCGTCGAACTGGTTGTCATTGAAGGTGGCCAGGCGCAGGCGGAACTGCGCGATGTGGGTCGTCGAGGGGATGAGGAAGTCCTGGTACACGCACGTCTGCGTGCCCTGCGCCGCCATGAAGCGCGCGGTCTGCATCTCCAGCGGCCAGTCGTTGGCGTTGCGCACGCCGGTGTCCGCGCCAGTGGTGGTGCCGGAGTAGAACCAGTGCGTATCCACCGCGCCCGTGGGCAGGCGGCGGTTCTGCGCGTCCACGCCGGTGTTGAACACCGCCACACCCGCCCTCACGCAGCGGCTGGGGCTGCCCGCGCAGGCGAAGCCGGGCTCCACTTCGCACTGGCGGCTGCAGCCGTCGCCCTCGAAGCGGTTGCCGTCGTCGCAGATCTCCTGCGCGTAGGACGGGTACTGGCGGTTGTCGAACGCGCCGTTGCCACACAGCGACAAATCACACGTCGCCGAACAGCCGTTGCTGCCGCTGGCGGTGTCGCCGTCGTCGCACAGCTCGCCGGTGTTCACCACGTTGTTGCCACACAGGCTCGCCAACGAGCACGCGTTGCCGGGCACGTTGCACAGGTAGCCCGCCTCCACGGTGCCGGTGGACGAACAGCCGTCCCCGCTCACCGTGTTGCCGTCGTCGCACTGCTCGCCGGGCTGGAGCCGGCCGTCACCCACGAGCGAGGACGCCTGGCTCGTGAGCACGGGTTCGGAGGCAGCGGGCCGCGGCGTGGCCGACTCGCAGCCCGCGAGGAGGAACAGCGAACACAGGGCCAGCGCGTGGAAGCCCGCGCTCAGGGCCATCCGGGGTGAATCACCCCGGACAAGGGAATGCATCAGGGTCTTGAACATGAACGGTCTGCCTTACTTCCGAAGGGTGTCGGGGGAAGAGGAGGAGGCCGGCGTCGTCTGCACGCCCTCGGCCTCTCCGACGATCTTGAACTCGACGCGGCGGTTCTTCGCACGGCCGTCCGCCTTCGCGTTGTCCGCGATGGGCTGCGTGGGCCCGAAGCCCTGCGCCACCAACCGCTCGCGCTGTACGCCCTTGCTCACGAGGTAGTCCACCACGGCCTCGGCGCGCTTCTGGGACAGCTCCAGGTTGTAGGAAGCCTTGCCGGTGTTGTCGGTGTGGCCTTCCACGCGCACCTTCTCGATGTCCGGATGGGACACGAGGATGGACGCGACCTTGTCGAGCACCGCGTTGCTGCGCTTCTGGATGACGGCCTTGTTGTTCTCGAAGAACACGGCCTCCATGATGCGGATGCTGCCGGAGTCGATGCGCGCGACGGGCGCCTCCTTGCAGCCGCCGTTGGCCTCGGTGCCGGGCTCGTCGGGGCAGTTGTCCAGGCGGTCCACGATGCCGTCGCCGTCACGGTCGGGCTCCACGTCCGGGCAGCCGTCCTTGTCCTTGTAGCCGTTGAACGTCTCCGGCTCCTTCGGGCACTGGTCCTTGGAGTCCACGATGCCGTCCCCGTCGGAGTCAGGGTCGTCCGGGCAGCCGTCCTCGTCCTCGAAGCCGTTCTTGTTCTCCGCCTGGGTGGGGCACTTGTCCGCCAGGTTGGGGATGCCGTCCTGGTCGTCGTCCTTGTCCGGGCAGCCCTGGAGCTGCGCCAGGCCGGCCGTCGTGGGGCACTGGTCGTCGCTGTTCTTCACGCCATCGCCGTCGGCATCCAGGTCGGGACACTCGGCGGCCACGTGGGGCTGGCCCGCGATACAGACGGGGCCCTTGGGCGCGGGAGGCGTGCCGAAGGACACACCGGCGAGCACGCGGAAGCGCGGCGTGCCTGGCGTCTGGCCAAAGCCCGGGCCGCCCATGACGTACACCTCGGTGCCGTCAGCGGTGGGGACGCGCAGGCCCAGGAGCGCTTCCATCGAGCTGGGCGAGTCCTGGGTGGGAATGGTGCCGCGCAGGATGACTTCTTCGCGCAGACCCCAGAGGGCGGCGGACAGGTTGACGCCGCCGTTCACCTCCACGCCCATCTCGTCGAGGTAGGGCTGCGTCTGCGGCGTCAGCGCGTACGTCTTCGTGCGCACGAGCGCGCCGACGTCCGCGCCCACGCGGAAGGTGCCGCCCAGCTGCTTGCCGGCGCCCAGGCGCGGGGAGAAGGTGAAGCCCTCGTCGCGGGTGAGGGCGGCCTTGCTGCCCAGGGGCAGGGCCGCGGCCAGGTGCAGACCCAGGTCCATCGGTCCGCCCCGGCTCTCGGAGAGGAAGCCCACGCGCGCCTGGACCCACGGCGTGCCGAGCGCGCTGGTGGTGGGACGGGACACGCCATTCGACGCGGTCTCCGGGCCCCACTGGGCGACGATGGGCACCTGCGCGCCCAATTCCAGCCAGTTCGTGAGGGAGTACGCCGCGGTGATGTGCGTCGTCACGCGGTTGGAGATGATGTCGGCCTGCCGCTCGTCGTTCTCCACCAGGACGAGGGGCCGGTTCTCGTAGTGCGCCGTCAACCCGATGCGGAACTGACCCGCGGGGAGCAGGTCACCGGTGGACAGCACGAGGCTGTCACGCATGGCGGGGTTGAGCTGCAGGCGCTCCAGTTCGATGCCCGGAATGGTGCTCTGGGCCTGGGCGCTGAAGGCGCAAAGGACGGCCAGTCCTCCGAGCCCCAGGTGATGCCTTCGTGCGAACAAGCGTTCCTCCACATGCACACGCGGACGCAAGAGCGTCGCGCGTCCCTTCGCCAGGCGAGGGGTACGCGGACGGTTGCACACCAGGGGCCAGGAGGTGTCAGGAAGACAACGTCCAGCAATCGCGCGGGGATGCGGCGGGGGGCCGGCCTCCCCG
>NZ_RAWF01000096.1:0-33299 GCF_003612075.1 Corallococcus sp. CA041A | reverse complement strand
GGACGGGTGGGGCAATGGCCAGTACGAATACAACACGTCGCGGGCGGAGAACGCGTCGCTGGACGGCGAGGGCCACCTGGCCATCACCGCGCGCCGTGAGCGCTACGGCAACAACGACTACACGTCCGCGCGCCTGACGACGAAGAACCGCTACAGCAAGGCCTACGGCCGCATCGAGGCGCGCATCAAGCTGCCCACGGGCCGGGGCATCTGGCCGGCGTTCTGGCTGCTGGGCGCGGACGTGGACTCCGTCGGTTGGCCGGCCTGCGGCGAGATCGACATCATGGAGCACAAGGGGCAGATCCCCTCCGTCGTCAGCAGCGCGGTGCACGGGCCGGGCTACTCCGGTGGCTCGAACCTCGGCCGCCAGCACGCCGTCTCCGGGCCGCCGCTCGCCGAGGACTTCCACATCTACGCGGTGGAGTGGGAGCCGGAGCTCTTGCGCTTCATCGTGGACGACACCGTCTTCTTCGAGGTGACGCCGAAGAGCCTGCCGTCCGGCCGGAAGTGGGTCTACGACCATCCGCACTTCATCATCCTGAACATCGCGGTGGGCGGCTCGTTCGTGGGCCCGCCGGACTCCAAGACGGTGTTCCCGCAGACGATGAAGGTGGACTACGTGCGCGTCTACGAAAGGGCCGCGCAGTGAGGTTCGCCCGCGCGCTCCTGCCGTTGGCGCTGCTGGTGGCGTGCTCGTCCGAGCCGCGCCCCCGGCCGCCGGGCGTGCTCTTCGTCTCCGTGGAGCAGCAGAGCGCGTGGGTGCGCAACTTCAACCCGCTGTTCGCGGGCGCCGGTGCGCGCTGGCCCACCCGGGCGGGCGTGTACGAGTGCATGGAGATCTTCAGCTCCGCGCAGGGCAAGTGGGTGCCGTGGCTCGCCACCGGCCACGCGTGGTCGGAGGACCAGCTCACGCTGCGCTTCAACGTGCGCGACGGCGTCCTCTGGTCCGACGGCAAGCCCTTCACCGCGGACGACGTCGTCTACACCTTCGGCCTGCTCAAGCAGCACCCGGCGCTGGACGCGGGCGGCGTGTGGCGCTTCCTCACGGACGTGAAGACGGAAGGGAAGGGCACCGTCGCCTTCACCTTCTCGCGCGTGTACCTGCCGGGCTTCAGCGACCTGGCGCATCAGATCATCGTCCCCCAGCACGTGTGGAAGGACGTCGCGGACCCGGTGACGTTCACCAACCCGGAGCCGGTGGCCACCGGGCCGTTCACCCAGGTGACGCTGTTCCGCAACCAGGTCTACGAGCTGGGCAGGAACCCGCACTACTGGCAGCCCGGCAAGCCCGCGGTGTCCGCGCTGCGCTTCCTCGCGTTCCCCACCAACGACCAGGCCAACATGGCGCTCGTGGAGGGGGAGGTGGACTGGGCGGGCAACTTCGTGCCGGCCGTGGACCGCACCTTCGTGTCGAGAGACCCCGCGCACCACGCGCGCTGGTTCCCGCTCTACGGCAGCACCGTCTTCCTCTATCCCAACACCACGCGCCCGCCGCTGGATGACGTGCGCGTGCGCAAGGCGCTGAGCATGGCGCTGGACCGCGACCGGTTGGTGGAGGTGGCCATGTATGGCTACACCCGCCCCGCGGACGCCACCGCCCTCAACGACGCGTACACCGGCTGGAAGGACGCGGAGGTCGCCAAGGACGCGTGGACGCACTACGACCTGGCCGCGGCGAACAAGCTCCTGGACGAGGCGGGCCTCACGCGCGGCTCGGACGGCATGCGGCGCCTGAAGGATGGGCAGCCCTTCGCGTTGGATCTGGAGGTCGTGAGCGGGTGGTCGGACTGGGTGCGGGCGGGGCAGGTGGTGGGCCGCGACCTGCGCAAGCTGGGCATCGGCGTGACGCTCAAGACGTACGAGTTCGGCACCTGGTTCACGCGGCTGCAGAAGGGCGAGTTCCAGCTGGCCATCTCCTGGTCGCTGGACGGCCCCACTCCGTACAACTTCTACAAGTGGCTGTTGTCACCGCGCACGGTGCGGCCGGTGGGCGAGGTGGCCGCGGCCAACTGGCACCGCATGGGCGACGCGCAGGCGGATGAGCTGCTCGTGCGCTTCGAGCGCGCCGGCACGCCGGAGGAGCAGCACGCGCTGATGTCCCAGGTGCAGCAGCGCTTCTCCGCCACCGCGCCCGCCATCCCGCTGTTCCCCAACCCGTCCTGGGGCGAGTCCAACTCCTCGCGCTTCACGGGCTTCCCCACCGAGCAGAACCCCTACGCGCGGCTCGCGCCGCACGCGGAGCCCGACAGCCTGCTGGTGCTGACGCAGCTGTCCCCGAGGGAGCGCTGACCATGGGCCGCTACATCCTCCGGCGAATGGGCTTCTACCTCATCGCCGCGTGGGCCTCGCTCACGCTCAACTTCGTGATTCCGCGCCTGGCTCCCGGCGACCCGGCCGCGGCCATGTTCGCGCGCTTCGAGGGCAAGGTGGCGCCGGAGGCCATGGGCGCGCTGAAGGCCGCCTTCGGCTTCACGGACGCGCCGCTGTACGCCCAGTACTTCACCTACCTGAAGCACCTGGTGCAGGGCGACCTGGGCATGTCCTACGCCTACTTCCCCGCGCGCGTGACGGAAGTCATTGGCACCGGCCTGATGTGGACGGTGGCCCTGGCGGGCGTGGCGGTCATCATCAGCTTCGTCTTGGGGTCCTTCCTGGGCGTGCTCGCCGCGTGGAACCGCGGCGGGTGGCTGGACTCAGGGCTGGCTCCGGCGCTCGCGTTCCTGGGGGCCTTCCCGTACTTCTGGTTGGCCATGCTGGCGCTGTACCTCTTCGGCTTCGTGCTGGGGTGGTTCCCGCTGCGCCACGCGTACGGACACGACATGGAGCCGGGGCTGTCGTTCGCGTTCGCCGCGGACGTGGCCCGCCACGCGGTGCTGCCCGCGTCCTCCATCGTGGTGGCCACGCTGGGCGGGTGGATGCTGGGCATGCGCAACACGATGGTGGCCACGCTGGGCACGGACTCCATCCGCCTGGCGCACGCGCGCGGCCTTCCGCCCCGGCAGGTGATGCTGCGCTACGCCGCGCGCAACGCGCTGCTGCCCAACGTCACCAGCTTCGGCATGGCGGTGGGCTTCGTGCTGTCCGGTTCGCTGCTGACGGAGATCGTCTTCTCCTATCCGGGCACGGGCTACCTGCTCATCCTCGCCGTGCGCAACCAGGACTACCCGCTGATGCAGGGGCTCTTCCTGGTCATCACGCTGGCGGTGCTCGCGGCGAACTTCGCCGTGGACCTCATCTGCCTCTGGTTGGATCCGAGGACCCGCGCCCATGCGTGACTTCCTGCGAAGGCTCTCCCGCCACCGGAAGGCGGCGGTGGGCGGCGGCCTGCTCTTGTTCTTCCTGTTGCTCGCGGTGGTGGGGCCCTTCTTCGTGATGGACCCCACGGACCTCGTGGGCCGGCCGCACCAGCCGCCCAACGCGGCGCACTGGTTCGGCACCACCGGACAGGGACAGGACGTGCTCGCGCAGACCGTGGTGGGCGCGCGCCAGACGCTGGCGGTGGGCTTCGCGGTGGGCGCGCTCGTGACGCTGGTGGGCGCGCTGGTGGGCATCACCGCGGGCTACCTGGGCCGCCGCGTGGACGACGTGCTGTCGCTCACCACCAACGTGTTCCTGGTGATTCCCGGCATGCCGCTGGCCATCGTGCTGGGCGCGTACCTGCCGTCCGGACCGCTGCGGATGGTGGCGGTGCTGACCGTGGCGGGCTGGGCCTGGAACGCGCGTGTGTTCCGCGCGGAGTCGCTGGCCCTGCGCGGGCGCGACTTCGTGTCCGCCGCGGTGGTGACGGGGGAGAGCCACTCGCGCATCGTGTCGCGGGAGCTGTTGCCCAACATGGCGTCGCTGGTGGGCTCATCGTTCATCGGGAACACGCTCTATGCCGTGGGCGCGCAGGTGGGCCTGGAGTTCCTGGGCCTGGGCGACGTGAGCGTGGTGACGTGGGGCACCAACCTCTACTGGGCCGGCAACGACGCGGCGCTGCTCACGCGCTCCTGGTGGATCTTCGTCCCCACGGGCATGTGCATCGCGCTGGTGGGCTTCGCGCTCACGCTGCTGAGCTCCGCCATCGACGAGCTGACCAACCCCTCGCTGCGCGTGCACAAGCCGGCGGCGCTGCCCGCGAGCACCGCCCCGCGCGCGCACCTGGAGAAGCCGGTGCCGGGCGTGCTCCTGCGCGTGCAGGACGTGTGCATCGACTACGCGACGGAGAAGGGCGCCTCCCGCGTGGTGGACTCGGTGTCGTTCGACGTGGCGCCGGGCGAGGTGTTCGGCCTGGCGGGTGAGTCCGGCAGCGGCAAGTCCACCATCGGCTCCGCGCTGCTGGGCCTCTTGCCTGCCTCCGCGCGCGTCGCGCAGGGGCGCATCCTCTTCAACGGCATGGACGTCACCGCGCTGGAGGGCCCGGCCCTGCGCGCGTTCCGCTGGCGCCAGGTGTCCATGGTGTTCCAGAGCGCCATGAGCGCGCTCAACCCGGTGCTCACCCTGGGCGAGCAGTTCCACGACACGCTCGCGGCGCACGGCCGCGTGTCGCGCGCCACGTCCTACGCCCGCGCGCGGGAGCTGCTGGGCATGGTGGGCCTGTCGCCGGACCTGGTGACGGCGTGGCCGCACCAGCTCTCCGGCGGCATGCGGCAGCGCGTGGGCATCGCGCTGGCGCTGGCCCTGGAGCCCCGGCTGATCATCATGGACGAGCCCACCACGGCGCTGGACGTCGTGGTGCAGAAGGAGCTGCTCCAGCGCATGGTGGAGCTCAAGCAGCGGCTGGGCTTCGCCATGCTCTTCATCACGCATGACCTGCCGCTGCTGCTCGCGCTGTCGGACCGCGTGGGCGTGCTCCAGGGCGGCAAGCTGGTGGAGGTGGACACGTCCGCCAACCTGCGCGCCGGGGCCCGCCACCCGTACACGCAGCTGCTGCTGTCCTCGTTCCCGCACCTGTCCGCGAAGGACGCCGCTCCGCCGCCGGTTCAGAAGGCGCCGGAGCTGACCGTGTCCCGTCCGTCCACGCGCGTCGCCGCCATCCCTGGAGGTCACCGATGAGCGCGCCCCTCCTGGAGGCGGAAGGGCTCACCCGCAGCTACCTGGCGGGCGGCTTCTTCTCCCGTGAGCGCAAGCCCATCCTCAAGGGCGTGTCCTTCTCCCTCCAGCCGGGGGAGATCGTCGCGCTGGTGGGCGAGTCCGGCAGCGGCAAGTCCACGCTGGCGCGGCTCCTGGCCCGGCTGGACATGCCGGACGCGGGGCAGCTGCGGCTCGCCGGACGCGACGTGCTGGCGGACGGCAGCGCGCAGGCGTCGCTGGACTACCGCGGCCGGGTGCAGATGGTGTTCCAGGATCCGTTCGCATCCCTCAACCCCGTGCACACGGTGGCCTATCACCTGGAGCGGCCGCTCGTGCGCCATGGCCGGGTGCCGAAGTCCGGCCTGCGCACGCGGGTGTTGTCGCTGCTGGAGTCCGTGGGCCTGACGCCCGCGGAGGCCTTCGCGAAGCGCTACCCGCATGAGCTGTCCGGCGGCCAGCGTCAGCGCGTGGCGGTGGCTCGCGCCCTGGCGGTGGAGCCGCAGGTCATCATCGCGGACGAGCCCACGTCCATGCTGGACGTGTCCACGCGCAAGGGAGTGCTGCAGCTGCTTCGCGGCCTCACGCAGGAGCGCGGCATCGGCATCCTGTTCATCACCCACGATCTGGCGAGCGCGCGCCACCTGGCCGACCGCATCCTCGTGCTCTACGCGGGCACCGTGGTGGAGGCGGGCAGGGCGGATGAAGTGCTGCGCCAGCCGCGCCACCCGTACACGAAGCTGCTGCTGTCCGCGGTGCCGGATGGGGACGACTTCCTCCAGGCCGCGCTGCCGGTGCGCCCCGCCACGGGGTCGCCGCCGCTCGTGGGCTGTCCCTTCGCTCCGCGCTGCCCGGTGTCCGAGCCGCGCTGCTCCACCCTCACGCCTCCCGACGTCCTGCCGGCCGCGAATCACCTCGTCCGCTGCCACCTTGAAGTTCCGAAAGGAGTTACCGCCGATGCGTCAGTTTCCTCCTGACTTCCTCTGGGGAGTGGCCACCTCCGCGTATCAGATTGAGGGCGCCACCCGAGTGGACGGCCGGGGCGAGTCCATCTGGGACCGCTTCGCCGCCACCCCGGGGAAGATCCAAGACAAGTCCGACGGCTCGGTGGCCTGTGAGCACTACCGCCGCTGGCCGGAGGACATCGAACTGATGCGCTGGATGGGGCTGAAGTCCTACCGCTTCTCCATCGCGTGGCCGCGCATCCTCCCGGAGGGCCGGGGCCGGGTGAACGCGGCGGGCGTGGACTTCTACTCGCGCCTGGTGGACTCGCTGCTGGGCGCGGGCATCGAGCCCTTCGTCACGCTCTACCACTGGGACCTGCCGCAGGTGCTGGAGGACCAGGGCGGCTGGCCCGCGCGCGCCACCGGTGACGCCTTCGTGGAGTACGCGGACGTCATCAGCCGCGCCCTGGGCGACCGAGTGAATCGCTGGATCACCCACAACGAGCCCTGGTGCATCAGCTACCTGGGCTACGGCAACGGCGAGCACGCACCGGGTCACAAGGACTGGTCCAAGATGCTGGCCGCGGCGCACACGCTGATGGTGTCGCACGGCAACGCGGTGAAGGTGCTGCGCGCCAACGTGAAGAACGCGGAGGTGGGCATCACCCTCAACCTCACGCCGGGCGAGCCCGCGTCGCCCAGCCCGGAGGACGCGGACGCGACCCGCGACTTCGACGGCGGCTTCAACCGCTGGTTCCTGGAGCCGCTCTACGGCCGGGGCTACCCGCAGGACGTGATTGAAGACCACGTGAAGGCGGGCCGCATCGCGTCCCCGAACCTGGACTTCATCCAGCCCGGCGACCTGGAGACCATCGCCGCGCCCACCGACTTCCTGGGCGTGAACTTCTATTCGCGCGCCGTCCTGCGCAGCAACCGCATCCCGGAAGAGCAGAACGCGCCGCGCACCGTGTTCGTGCGCCCGGACAAGACGGACATGGACTGGGAGGTGTGCCCGGCCTCCCTCACGCGCCTGCTGGTGCATCTGGAGAAGGAATACAAGCCGGGCCCCATCTACATCACGGAGAACGGCTGCGCGTACTCCACCACCCCCAGCGCGGACGGGCGCGTGCACGACGTGCAGCGCGTGGAGTACCTGCGCGGGCACCTGGCGGCGTGCAGTGACGCCATCGCGCAGGGCGTGAAGCTGGCGGGTTACTTCGCGTGGTCGCTGCTGGACAACTTCGAGTGGGCCTACGGGTACACCAAGCGCTTCGGCCTGGTGTGGGTGGACTACGCCACCCAGCAGCGCATCCCGAAGGACAGCGCCCATCTCTATCGTGACGTCGTGGCCCAGAACGGCCTGGACGTGGAGCAGGCCGCTTGAAAAGGCTCTTCCTGACGACGTGTCTGGCGTTGTGCGGTGGCACCCAGGCCTGGGCACAGGTGTCCGGTGCGGGCTCGCCCCTCCAGTCTCCGCCCACCGCGCAGCCGCCTTCCGCTGGCCCCGTGGATGCCGCCGCGCCCGTGCCGGGGCAGGCGACGTCCGAGCCGCAGGCGCCCGCGGACGCTCCCATCGCTGCGCCGGCGGCTCCGGCCCCGCAGGCCGTCGTGTCTTCGGACGCGAAGCGCACGACGGTGACGCGTGTCATCCACGACGAGCGCGGCTTCAAGCTCCAGGTGGACGGGAAGGACTTCCCCGTCCACGGCGTGAACTGGGGCTACACGCCCATCGGTGAGAACTACCGGTACTCGCTCTGGACGCAGCCGGAGGACTTCATCAAGCAGGTGCTGGCGAAAGAGATGGGGATGCTCCGCGACGCGGGCTTCAACGCCATCCGCCAGTTCGACGACATCCCGCCCGTCTGGGTCGAGTACATCTACCGGAACTACGGCATCCACACGCTGCTCAACCCGCTGATGGGACGCTATGGCCACCCGGTGAACGGGGTCATGGTCGTCAACATCGACTACTCGAACCCGGACCACCGCAAGGCCATCCTCGGCGCGTTGGCGGAGAAGGTGGAGCTCTACCGCGACGTGCCCGGCGTGCTGATGTGGCTGCTGGGCAACGAGAACAACTACGGCCTGCACTGGACGTCGTTCGAGATCGAAGCCCTGCCGGGCCACGAGGACGCCGCCCGCGCGGAGTCGCTCTATTCGCTCTACGGCGAGGCGGCCCGCACGGTGAAGAAGCGGGACACGAACCACCCTGTGTCCATCGCCAACGGCGACCTCCAGTACATCGACCTCATCGCCAAGCACTGCCAGGACCTGGACGTGCTGGGCACGAACGTCTACCGCGGCCCCACCGCGCGCGACCTGTTCGCGGAGGTGAAGGCCAAGCTCAACAAGCCGGTCTTCTTCAGCGAGTTCGGCGCGGACGCCTATGACGCCCGCGCGGGCCGCGAGGACCACGTGGCGCAGGCGGAGTACCTGCGCACGCAGTGGGAGCAGATCTACCTGGAGGGCTACGGCCAGGGTCTGTCCGGCACCGCCATCGGCGGCTTCGTGTTCCAGTGGGTGGACGGCTGGTGGAAGCACGGCCAGGAATCCAACCTGTCCATCCACGACACCACCGCGACGTGGCCCAACGGCGGCTACGCGGCCGACTTCGTCCCCGGCCAGAACAACATGAACGAGGAGTGGTTCGGCATCGCGGCCCTGGGCCCGCCGGACTCCAATGGCATCAGCGGCATCCAGCCGCGCACCGCCTACTACGTCCTCCAGGCCGTGTTCCGGCTGGACCCGTACGCAACGACGACCAACCCGGACTCCATCCGCGACTACTTCGCGGGCATCCGTCCGTCCGCGCTCACCAGCGGCTACACCTCGTCGGTGGCTCTGGCGCGCACGGAGGAGCTCAGCGCGGTGCGGGTGTCGAACCTGCGGCTGCTGCTCGACAGCTCCCTGTCGCGCGGAAGCATCGCGACGGTGCGGCCCAACCAGAGCTCGGCGGACCACACCGAATCCATCTTCTTCGACCTGGCGTTGCAGCCGGCCAGCGGCGTCTACGGCCGCGCGTCGTTCAACGTCGTGGGCAACGTGGCGCAGAACCGGCTCAACAACCTGTTCTACGAGAACCGCGGCACGCCCTCCACGCCGACCTCGGGTGACATCCCGGTGGGCCCCGGCGCCCCGGCGCGTGAGCAGTCCGCGCTGGATCGCTTCGCCCTGTATCAGGCGGAGTTCAAGTTCGACCGCTCGGACTTCGCGCTGGAAGGCTACTACCGCACCGGCCACTACCACTGGGGCGAGGAGGGTGACTTCTTCAACCTCTACCGCGAGGCGAACTACGGGCCGAACCTGGACATCTACCACGGCAACGCGCCCTTCGGCGTGGTGTTCAGCGGCAAGAAGGCCATGGATGGGTTGAAGGTCGCCGTCGGGCCGGAGCTGTACTGGGGCGCCAACCCCTCCGTGGTGGCGAAGTACCGCAACAACGTGGGCCCGGTGAACGTGACGCTGGTGCACCAGGAGGACCTGGCGCAGGGCTCGTCGTCGTCCACGGCCTCCGTGGTGCGTGAGCGCATCGCGCGCAGGACGGCGCTCAACTTCCAGTACGCCACCGGCAAGCTGGTGCTGGACGTGGGCGGTCTGCTCTCCGCGCCCCAGCGCATTGGCGAGACGTTCACCTATACGCGCGCCGCGCCGGAAGGCGGCCCCAGCTACCTCAACAGCGGCTACGACGTGCTCCAGGACAAGGTGCAGTTCCTGGACACGCTGGGCGCCAAGGCGCGGCTCACCTACGACATGGGGCCGGTGCGCTGGCTGGTGCAGTCCTCCTTCCGCGGCCTCGTCGCGGACAGCGGGCCGGAGCAGGGCAACATCATCACCGGCTGGAGCCTGCGCGAGAGCGGCCGCGGCAACCACTACGCGGGTCAGCTGGGCGCGGCGTTGCAGTTTGGTTCCATCCAGGTGTCGCCCAACGTGCTGTACCAGCGGCCCCTCATCGGGCCGAACCCCACCATCTCGGACGCGTACGACCCTGGCACCGGCATGTACTACGCGGGCGTGCGTCCGCGCAGCGTGCTGGTGGACTCGTTCAGCGTGCTGGACAACCGCGAGACGCTGGGCGGCGAGCTGCTCATCACCTTCGACCCGACGCCGGGCACCTGGTTCTGGTCGTGGGACCGCGACATGCGCGAGGACGCGCCGTTCGCCGCGGGCCTGGACATCGTCTACCGGCACCAGCCCACGTCGCGCGACGCGGGCATCGCCATCCTCGCGGACGGCAGCACCATCGCCTTCGGCAGCGCGCCAGTGGCCCGCGATGAGTGGGAGACGTCCCTGCGCCTGGTGGGCAACCCCACCCAGCGCCTGCGCCTGTACGGCACGGCGTACGTGGGCAGCCAGCAGTCCTCCGGCGAGGACAACCGGCAGATCCACCGCTTCGGCCTGGACGGCTCCGCGCTCTTCGACACGCTGCTGCTCGCGGCCCAGCTGCGCTTCAACGACTGGGGTCCGTACGACTACCACCGCGTCTTCAACCTCACCTACCCGGTGCAGCTGGGCGGGGACCTGTCCTACGGCTTGAAGAAGCCGGTGCTGGGCGCGGTGTCCACGCGCTTCGGCCTGCGGGGGCTGGTGCGCATGCTGGATGAGTACTCGGAGGGCCTCAACGATCGGGGCATCACCGAGGGCCTGAAGGGTCGCGAGTACGAGGTGGGCGCGTATGCCATCCTTTCTCTCTGAGGGAACACGCAACATGAGGACTGGTTTCCTGCTGGCCGCCGCCGTGGCCGCGCTGTCCGGCTGCTACGAAGACCCGACCATCATCTACGGCAAGTCGCTGGACGACATGACCTTCACGGTCACCGACCCGGCGATGGGCATCTACCCGAACACCTCCGTGCTGGATGACCCGAACAACCCCTTCGCGCTGTCGGGGGTGGGCACGGAGACGAAGTGGCAGATCCAGTCCGGGGCGGACCCCGTGGCGGCCTACTACTCGTGGGCCACGGTGCTCGCGAACGGGCCGTACGGTGAAGCGCAGTACTACGTGGCCCTCAACTTGGCCGCCATCTACCAGCGGGGCCTGGCGGACCAGGGCAGCCTGGCGCAGACGCGCGAGATGGCGGTGAAGGCCTACCAGTCCGTGCTCGACAACTTCCCGGACGCGGTGACGTACGACGCGTCCGGCACGGTGGCCTACGACCTGGTGACGCCCGCGTACAAGGGCGTCGTCGAGCTGGGCGGCACCGTGGCTGGCGGCTGGGTGATGGTGAAGACCTCCAGTGGTGCGGACCGGGCGGTGAAGCCATGAAGAAGCCAGTGTGGGGCCTGTTGCTGCTGCTCGCCGCCTGCCGCCCGGATCCGGGCCCGGCGGACTACTCAGGCCAGGAGCTGCCGGACGACCAGAACCCCGACGGCGGGACGCAGCCCTCGGACATGCTGCCGGGGCCGTTCCCCTACGAGGCCGGCAAGGCCCGTCTGATGGTGGGCATCTTCTACGAGACGGGCCGCTCGCAGGAGATCATCCTCGACAACATCGACTCCAACTTCTACCTCTACGAGAACACCGTCTACGTGGAGTCGGACCCCGACCACGTCGAGGGCAAGTCCGCCGACCGCATCGTGCAGAACGGCAAGCCGTGGATGGGCTTCGGCGTGCACTGGAAGCAGACGCACAACTTCGATGCGTGGAAGACGCTCCACGTCAGCATGAAGTCGTCCGACGCCGCCTTCGCCAACGTGAAGATCGGCATGACCAGCGGCACGGGCACCGCTGAGAAGGGCAACCCGCTCACCGTCACCAAATATGGCTGGGCGAACGATGGTGAGTGGCACCACCTGGCCATCCCCGTCGCGGACTTCGTCGCGGCGGGCCTGAAGCTCAATGACGTGTCGTCACCGTTCACCTTCGCGGCCGAGGGTGGCACGACCGGTCAGTTCCTCCTGCTCGACAACCTGTACTTCACCGCGGACTAGGCAGGAACGCAGTGCCAGGAAGGGCGGGCCGGCTGTCGCCGTGTGACAGCCGGAGCGCCCGAGCCTTGTCTTGACGCCGCCGTCACGCCCCCGCGTGCGGTGTCGCCAGGGCAGGGCTGCAGTTGTTTCAGCCGGGCAGTCCCCTTGCGTCCGCCGCGCGTCCTGGCGGTGCGTGCGAACGCGCGTCACGGTGTTCCTACCCAAGGAGTCGTCCCCCAATGTCTGAATCCTTGCCGCAATTGTCAAGCAGGGGCGCAAGCCCATGTCTCCGTGAAGCACCGCGCGTCTGGCTATTACAGGCCTTCGCGACGGTGCTCATGCTGGTGTCCCTCCTGGGCGCGTCCGACGCCCGCGCGCAGACGAACGTCGCGCTGAACAAGACCACCTATACCTCTTCCGCGGAGGCTCCATTCCTGGGCCAGTACGCGGTGGACGGCGACGGTGGCACCCGCTGGGCCAGCGGCTTCACGGCGAACGAATGGATCACCGTGGACCTGGGCCAGACGCGCACCATTTCGCGCGTGGTGCTCACCTGGGAGCCGGCCTACGCCACGGTCTACAAAATCCAGGTCTCCACCAACAACACCACCTTCACCGACGCGCTGACGGTGAACACCGGCGACGGCGCGACGGACGACCTGTCCCTGCCGGCCGGCACCACGGGCCGCTACGTCCGCATGCAGGGCGTCACGCGCGCGCTGCCCGCGTATGGCTATTCGCTGTGGGAGTTCGCCGTCTATGAGACGGGCGGCACGCCGCCTCCCACCAACACGGACCTGGCGCGCAACCGTCCGGCCACCGCGTCCAGCGTGGAGGCGGACGCCGCGGGGCTCCAGCCGGGCTTCGCGTTCGACAACGACATCAACACCCGCTGGGCCTCCGCGCAGGGCGTGGATCCGCAGTGGATCCGCGTGGACCTGGGGTCGTCCCAGGTGGTGGGCAAGGTGGTGCTGGACTGGGAGGGCGCGTACGGCAAGACGTACACGATTGACGGCTCCAACAACGACAGCAGCTGGACGACGCTCAACACGGTGACCAACGGCGCCATTGGCCGCCGGGAGATCCCCGTGTCGGGCACGTACCGCTACATCCGCATGCGCGGCACGGAGCGCGGCACGGGCTACGGCTACTCGCTGTGGTCCTTCGAGGTCTACCAGAACGGGGGCACCACGCCGCCCCCCACTCAGACCACCAACCAGACCATCAAGCTGAACTTCCCGGAGCTGGCGTACGCGAAGATCAACGTATCGCCCGCGCCGCTGTCGGTGACGCCGGTGCCGGAGGAGGGCAACACCACGCCGTCCGTGCGCAACCCGCCCGGGCCCTTCACCTACCAGCTCACGTTCCCGCCCAACACGACGGTGACGCTGTCGAAGAACCAGTTCTCTCCCACGCAGCCCAACACGGACATCCGCCTGGCGGTGGTGGACTACAACGGCGTGCAGCAGCGCGCGCAGTCCGTCACGGCGCTGGCGGTGCAGGGCGCGGACTGGAACGTGGAGATCTTCTCCACGGGCAATGGCCCCACGGACCCTCGCGACCCCACCATCATCCCGGACCCGTACGTGGCGCCCGCGCCGCTGGCTGTTGCCGGTGCGTTCCGGCTGTCCGCGCCGGGCAACAACGCGATGATCACCGCGTCCCGCCGTCCCACGCTGTCGTGGGCCACGGTGACGGGCGCGACGAACTACAAGGTCTACGTCAACCTCACGCGCAACGACTACGACTGGATGGCGGCGGGCAACCTGTTGGATCGCTACACGCAGGTGGCGTCGCAGACGGGCACGTCCTTCACCTTCACGGAGGACCTGCCGGACCGGTGGACGTACAAGTGGTACGTGGTGGCCACGCTGTCGGGTGGCACCACGTCGCGCTCGGACATCGGCAACTTCAGCGTGTACCTGCCGGTGGTGGAGACGCAGGCGGACGGCGTCAACCTCGTCAACGGCGTGCGCGACCTGAACAAGAACGGGACGATTGAGCCGTACGAGGACTGGCACAACCCCATCTCCGTGCGCGTGAACGACCTGCTGGGCCGCATGACGCTGCGCGAGAAGGCGCTGCAGATGTTCTACGACGCCAAGACGTACCCGGAAGCCGGCTTCCAGATGGGGCCCCTGTCGCCCACGGACATCCCCATGTTCCAGAAGGCGTCCGCGGCCACGCGTCTGGGCATCCCGCACATCGACGCGGGTGACTCCATCCACGGCTACAAGACGAGCTGGCCCACGCAGCCGGCGCTGGCGGCCACGCGCGACCTGGACACCATCTACGAGATGGGTGACATCCAGCGCCGCGAGCAGCTGGCCATTGGCAGCCGCGGCACGCTGTCTCCGCTGGCGGAGGTGAACACCAAGGTCCTGTATCCGCGCACGCAGGAAGGCAACGGCGAGGACGCGGACCTGGCGGCGGGCATCACCCGCGCGCTCATCGCGGGCCTCCAGGGCGGTCCGGAAGTGAACCCGAGCTCCATCTGGGTGACGACGAAGCACTGGCCGGGGCAGGGCGCTGGCGGTGAGGCGGGCATCACCTACGACGGCACCACCATCCACTACCACATGCGTCCGTGGCACGCGGCCATCGAGGCGGGCACCAGCGGCATCATGCCGGGCTACGCGGGCAGCTGGCTGCTGGGGCCGGAGGGCTACGGGGCGGGTGACAACCCGGGCATCCTCAACTACCTGCGCAACCAGCTGAAGTACGACGGCGTCATCTGCTCGGACTGGCTGCCGTCGGGTTCGTGGGTGCGCTCCGCCACGGCGGGCTCAGACGTGATGGGCGGCGCGACGCCGCAGGCCATGGCCAACTTCGAGAACGAAGTCCCCGTCGCGCGCATCAACGACTCCGTGCGCCGCATCCTGGACCTGAAGTTCCGCCTGGGCATCTTCGAGGATCCGTACAAGCAGGGCCCGGCCGGCACGTCCCAGTGGCACACCGCGGACAGCAAGGCGGCGGTGCGCCGCGCCTCCCAGGAGGCCATGACGCTGCTCAAGAACGATGGCGCGCTGCCCATCCGCCTGCCGGCGGGCGGCAAGCTGGTCATCGCGGGCCCGCGCGCGGACGACATGTCCTGCATGGTGACCTGGCGTTCGGACTTCCACGGCACCGAGTTCGGCGACCCGACCATCTACGCGGCGGTGAAGGCGCGCGCGGAGGCCGCGGGGCTCACGGTCTACAAGGACAACGCCCCCGCGGGCGTGACGCCGGACGCGGCCATCGTGGTGGTGGGCGAGAGCTACTTCACCCACGGCACGGAGTGGGACAAGGAGAAGCCGTACCTGCCGGGCGACCCGATTGGCCCTACCCACGACGCGAAGTGGGGCGACCAGTACGGCATCATCAACAGCTTCAAGTCGCGGGGCATCCCCACGACGGTGGTGTTGATCAGCCCGCGTCCGTACGTGCTGACGAACGTGGTTCCCCTCTCCAACGCGCTGATGCTGGCGTACCGCCCCGGCGACATGGGCGGCTACGCGGTGGCGGACGTGCTGTTCGGTGACGTGCTGCCTCGGGGCAAGACGCCCTGGCAGCTGCCGCGCGGCATGAACCAGATAGGCACGGACGTGGAGAACAACCAGCTGGAGAAGTGGGACCTGCCGTTCGACCTGGGCGCGACGGACGCGGAGCGCACGGCCATCCGCCAGAAGATCGCGGCGGGCCAGCCGGTGCCGCCCACGTACGGCAACCCGCTGTACCAGTACGGCGCGGGCATCCAGGGCTTCGGCCTGACGGACGCGACGCCTCCCGTGGCGTTCAACCTGCTGACGCCGTCAAACAACCTGGTCATCACCGGCACGCGTCCGGCGTTCACCTGGGCGGCCAGCAGCGACCCTCAGACGGGCATCCAGCGTTACGAGGTGTACCTGGACGGCGGCGCGATGCCGGTGGCCATCACCAAGACGCCGTCGGCGGCGCTGGACGGACTGAAGCTGGCGAACGGGGTGCACACCTGGTTCGTGAAGGCGTTCAACTGGGCGAACGGCGTCACGCAGTCCGCGACGTTCACCTTCACGCTGAACGACACGACGCCGCCCGCGGCCTTCGCGGCGCTGTCGCCGTCGGCCGGGCAGTCGGTGCCGGGCACGTCCACGCGCTTCATCTGGGAGCAGACGACGGACGTGGGCGCGGGCGTGGCGGAGTACGTCCTCATCGTGGACGGCACGGACCGCACCCCCTCCATCCTGCGCAGCACGCCGGTGCCGGCGGGCACGAACCTGGCGCGGGGGAAGAATGCCTACGCCACGTCCGTGGAGTTCGGCAGCGCGAACGACGCGGTGGATGGCAGCCTGGCGACGCGTTGGTCCAGCGTGGGCACGGCGACCACGGGTGACACGGAGTCCATCACCGTCGACCTGGGGGCCATCTACTCGCTCAAGCGCATCGTGCTGAACTGGGAGGCCGCCTACGGCCGCCGCTATGTGCTGGAGTCGTCGCTGGACGGCTCCACCAACTGGACGGCGCTGCGGACGGTGGACACCGGCGACGGCGGCATCGACGACTGGACGGTGGCCGGCGTGGGCCGCTACGTGCGCATGCGCGGCGTGCAGCGCGCGACGGCGTACGGCTACTCGCTGTGGGAGTTCGAGGTGTACGGCGTGGGCACGGAGCAGACGACGCTGAACGGTCTGTCCACGGGCTCGCACACGTGGCGCGTGCGCGCGGTGGACGGCGCGAACAACACCACGCTGTCCTCGGGGCCCATCACCTTCACGAAGTAGGGTGAGGACTTGAGATAGGGGAGGGGCGGCCGGAGTGATGGCCGCTCCTCTTTCTTTTTCATTACGACCCAACGGAGCGCCCGGGGCCGTATCCGTGTCGTGCTCCTGAGCTGGATCCGATGCTTCACGCTGTCGTGCTTCGTCCTGGGCGTGACGGGTTGCGAGTCCGACGATCCGCCCCTGGAGTCACCGGACGCGGGCGGGGTGGTGCTGGCGTCCACGGTGGAGCGCTACGATTTCGCATTCGACCTCACCACGGGGGAGGCGTCGTCCCGGCTGTGGTTGGACGTGGAGGCTGGCGCGCGGGGCTGCGTGTCCCTTCCAGCTCGCGCGGAGGTGACGGACGTGCGGTGGGGCGGTGCGCCTCCCGAGAGCTTCCGCCTCGCGGACGGTCGGATGGAGGTTTGCGGCGTTGCGCCGCTGGAGGGGCCGTTGTGGCTCGACAGCCGGCTGCGTGTGCCGGAGTCCACCGTGCCGTACACGCAGGTGGGGTTCTCACGGCGGTTGGATGCGCAGGGCCGTCCCTTCACGTATCTGCTGGGCTGGTTGGAGTCCTGCGACCTCTTCGGGCCGTGTGACACTGCGCCCGGGAGGCTGGCGCACTTCACCTTCGACATCACGCACGCGCCCGGTGACGGGGTGCTGTGTCCGGGGAACCTGTCTCGGAGAGATGAAACACATACGCGCTGCGAGCTCCTGGGGACGCGAGCCCCCACGTACTCCGCCTTCATGGTCGCTTCGCATCCGGCGTGGGAGCGCACGCGGCTGGTGGACACGGACGTGGGGTGCGTGGAGCTGTATGAGCCGCCAGGGGGACTGCTCGGGCCGGCGATTGACGCGGGCGCGGTGGCGGAGTTCCTGGCGCGGATGACGGCCCGCTTCGGGCCGCTGCCCTATGGCCCCGAGCTGCGCGTGGCCAGCGGGCGCACGGACTGGTTGGGCATGGAGCACCCGGCCAACATCGTGCTGCGCGACGACCTGCCATGGATGGGCGGGCCCTACGCCAACGTGACGATGCACACGTTGATGCATGAAATCGTGCACCAGTGGGCCGGTGACCGGACGACGCTGGCGAGCGCGGAGGACTACCCGTGGAAGGAAGCGGTGGCGGAGTACCTCACGTATGTCTTCGAGGACGAGCACCGGGGTGAAGACGCCGCGGTCACGCTGGCGTACTGGGACCGGCTGGCGCGGACGGCCTCCTACCATCTGCGTCCACGAGACACGCCCAAGCCGTCCTTCCTCTCCTTCGTGAATGACATCTACGGTACGGGCCCGCTGATCCTCCTGGTTCAACTGGAATCCCTGCTGGGTCGCGAGCAGGTGCTGACGGGGCTCCAGGCGTTCCTGGCGGAGCCGGGAGTCCGGAGCATCGAGGACCTGCGCCAGGCGCTCGAAGGCGCTTCAGGAAGGAACCTGCGGCTCTACTTCGACACCTGGGTGGATGGGGAAGGGGAGCCGGACTGGCCGTACTTCCAGGTGGAGTGGAGCCAGGGGGACTCGTTGACGTTAAGGGTGACGCAGCGGACGGAGACCGGGAAGGTGTATCCCTGCGAGGTGGAGTTGGAGCTTCAGGGGGCGGTGCCGGAGGAGCGACGGCGGGTAACGGTCTCCTACGGGCTGGCCCCGGAGTCCGCGACGGCGGGGTTCACGGTGAAGGGGCTGCCGTGGAAGGTCCAGCAGGTCGCGGTGGATCCGCGCAATCGCCTGGTCAATCGCAGGAGCCTGGGGCTGGCTCGGGAGCCCGTTCCCCAGCGCTGGCGGTTGTGATCGATCCGCCGTGAACAAGAAGGCCCCTCGGGCCTGGGAGGCGCGAGGGGCCGTTGGCCACGAGGTGGTGGCCGTGGACTACGGAGTGGGCGTGGCGACGGCGGGCGTGCCTGCCGCGGGCGCGGCAGCGGCGGCAGCGGCTGCGGCTGCGGCTGCGGCCTCCTCGGCGGCCTTGGCCTCGGCGACCTTGCGGGCGGCTTCGGCCTCCGCGCGCTTCGTGGCCTCGGCCTGGGTGGCGGTCTTCATGCTGGCGAGGCCTTTCTCGAAGTCCTTGCCGATCATCTGGTCCATGTCCATGACGAGGCACATCGCCTTGCTCATGAAGTTGTGGTTGCCGGCCATGGTCCAGGTGACGGTGGTGCCGTCGTCGGCGGGCTTGAACGTGAAGGTGGTGATGCTGCTGTCTTCGAAGGGCTTGATGAACTCCAGCTTGATGCGGACGGCCGCGTTGGCGGTGGCCTCCAGGATGGTCATGCGGCCCTCACCCACGTCGTTGTTGCCCACCCACCCATAGGTGGCGCCAACGCCCGACTCCGCGCCGCCAAAGGTCTTCTTCATGCTCGGGTCGAGGTTGTCCCAGGGGGACCACTGGTTCCACTGGTGGAAGTCATTGACCAGACCGAACGCGATGTCGGGCGTACCCGCCACCGTGGTTGTGCGCGTGACGGTGTAGGAATCGGGGCGGGTGGCGATGAAGCCTGCGAGCAGCACGAGCGCGGCAACGACGCCAATGGCAATCTTCTTGAGCATGGTGTTCCTTGAAAAGGGTCCCCTGGACGGGGAGGCCGCGTCTTAGGCCGCCGGATCGCTCCGACTCAAGCCCCCCAGCGCGCGGCCTGGCTTGACGCAGCGTGAGGCGCGAGTCGTTGGGGGCCCACCATTGTACCGGCGGTCTAGAGTGGGCCCATGCGCCTGGCGGTCATCGCGGTACTCGTGGCTCTGTTCTGCAGTGGCTGTGCCGGGGTGGAGGCTGCCTCCGGAAGAGGAAGCACGCAGTTCCTCCGGCCGGATGCGTTCGAGGAGGTGCTGATTCACGCCGGGCTGGAGGATGTGGACGAGCTGCCCACTCGCCGCAATCCCTTTACACCCGAGGACGCAGTGGGAGTGCTCGAACGGCTGACGGAGACACCCGTGACGTTGGGCTCCTTCCCTCCGCGGATGGCCGCGGGCTTCCTGATGCGCGAGGTGCTGGCGGACGGCGACGTGTCGCGTGAGGAGCTGGCGCGGCGGGTGGAACGCTTCGCCCGCGAGCAGGTGGCGGTGCTTCGGCCGGACGGATATCTCGCCTGGGAGCTGGATGGCAGGACGCAACAGAAGGTTTCGGAGGTGAAGTGGAGGGACGGAGCCTTCCGCGCAGGGAACTTCGAGTTGGGCCGCTTTTACAGCGGCCGTGGCGGAGTCTTCCGCCATGTCGACGCGCAGCTGCGCGCCGTGGACCCGAGACCCCTGGCCGAGGTGTACGACGACGCGGATGTCATCAGCCGCTCACTGGATGGCGCCGAGGACGCCTTCGTGGAGCTGTACCACGCGTTGGGTCAGCTGTTGTCGCGCCCGACGGACAGCATCGCTGGGCTGCGAAACCTGCCGGCGGGGATCGTGGCCCTCATCACGAACTCTCCCGCCTATTGGGAACGATTCCAGCACATGACGCGCGGCGAGCAGATCCGCGAGACCGCACGGCTGACGACGAATGTCGTCGCACTGTGGGGAACGGCCTCTGCAACGACGCGCTCGCTGAAGGGGCTGGCCGTGGGCGCGGAGGTCTCCGCGCCGATGCTCTCACTGTCCGCGGAGGGCGCGCTGATGCTGGACCTCGTCTCGGTCCCAGTGGGACGCGCGACGACGGTCTTGAGTGGAGCTCCTGGGGCGGCCGTCATCCTGTTGAAGTCGAATGCCCCAGGCGGTGGGGCTTCCTCTTCCGGTGGACCGGGGAAGTGGCGGCCCGCGACCGAGCACATGGAGGATGCGGCCCGGAAGTACCAGTCCCAGATCACCAACGCCGCGGAGGGACTGGTCTACGAAGTCGACAGCGTCAAGTTCGACGGGTTCACCAATGGCGTGTTGCTGGAGGCCAAAGGCCCGGGCTATGAGAAGTTCCTCGAGATGGCCGTGGAGCAGGGCGGATGGTTCGAGGGATTCACGGACATGGTCCGACAGGCGAAGCGACAGCAGCGCGTTGCCCGTGGAGTTCCCCTGGAATGGCACTTCGCGGAGCGCAAGGTCGCGGACTACGTACGAGCGCTTTTCAAGAGAAACGGTCTGGGGCGGATTCCCGTCCACTTCACTTCTCCGCGCTGAACGTCTTCACGGCTGATGACTGAAACCTACTACGCAGGGGTGTACTGGCCCGGAAGGCCCGAGCCGCTGGAGACCCATGCTCGGCGGGCCGAAGCCCTGTTCCAGCGGTTGGCTTCCACAGACCCGATCCTCGCGAATTGGTACGAGCAGGCCCGCTCCCGGGAGCCGGCGCTCAACAGCCGGATCAGTCCAGATGCCCTTTCGCTTCAGCAACTGCTCAAGAAGACGAAGTACCAGATAGGCGAAGGCGAAATCTCCTTCGCCGCCTGGAACGGGAGTGCTGACGACAGCAGCGTCGTCAACTTCTCCTGCGGGGCTCTGGTGCCGGGTGCCGTGGACCTTTGCGTTTGGACCCCCTCTGCGCCAAGGCTCCTCTCCCAGCAGAGAGCGTCCCTGGTGCTGAAGGCGATGGTGCTGGCCTGGGAGCCTGAATGGGGCATCGTCACTTCCGACGCGCACCGGGACTCGGTGTCTGAGTCAGGCGACGCAGGCACGTTCATCGGATGGATGACGTACTTCTCCCGGGACCGAGGTCCGGTGCCGCATCTTCCCGGCCCCGTGCGAGTCGAACCCGTTGAGGACCGAGGCACCCTCGTCATCCTGACCCCGGAACGATTCACGCTGACCAGGCCGGATCATGTCGCGCTCGCGGAAGAGGTGCGGGACCAGTTGCAACGGGTCGGGTTGCTGGAACCGCTTGGAGCGTCTTGATGCTGACCCCTGACACCGCGAAACACTTGTCCCTGCTGCGGACGCTGGGGGAGCCGGAGCTGTCGCCGTACACACGGTGGCAGTGGCTGGGGTGGGATGCGTCGTCGCGTTACCTGCTGTCCGTCCAGAAGCAGGGCGGGACACCGTTGCGCTGGTGGGACCTGCACTCGGAAGAGACGACTCCGCTCTTCGCGCACTCCGTTTCCCGCTGCGTGGCCGCGTGGTTCCTCCCTGGCTCCCAGCGCCTCCTGTCCGTGACGGTTCGCGGCACCCTCCGGACCTGGTCCGTCACCGACGGCACGCTGCTGTCCTCGGTGGAGACCGGTGGTTCCGTCTCCAGCGCGTGTCTGTCCTCGGACGGAACCCGCCTGCTGCTCACCGCCGGCCAGGGGCGTGTCATGCTCTGGGACCTGGAGCGCAACTGGCTCGTGTGGCGGCTGGAGGATCCTGCCTACCTCTATGGCTGCGCGCTGTCGCCGGATGGCCGGTTCGCGGCCGCGGGCGCCGCCGAGGAGCAGGAGGGCGCCGCGACGCGCGGTTCCGTTCGCCTCTGGGATGCGAGAACCGGCAAGCCCGTGGGGACCCGTGCGCTCGATGCCCAGTGGATCTGGAACGTGGCGTTCACGCCGTCTGGAGAGTCGCTGGTCGCCTCGAATACCGGTGGCCAGTTGTTCTTCCTGGGCCTCCCCGGACTGGCAACGCTTCGGACCCTCGAGGCTCCAGGCTCCGGTGCGCTGCAGATGGAGTTCAACTCCGATGGCTCTCTACTGGCTGCGAGCGCGGACACGAGCGCGTTCGTGGTCATCGATGTCCGCGAGGGCCGGGACGTCTTCGGCTATTCGGACCTGGATGACATGCAGGGCAGCACCGCGAACTTCTCCCCCGACGGACGCTTCGTGAGCTGGGGCATGGACGACGGCAAGGTAGGCATCTGGGGCGTGAAGCCCAGACCCTGAGGAAGGGATGGATGGTAGCGTGTCTGCCATGCGTTCAGTCTATTCCTTGGTGTTTCTTGCATGTCTTGCGGCCTTCACTGCCCAGGCCCAGGTCTATATTCCTACCCCCAATGGCGCCTATGGCGTCGAAGTCGCGAAGTTCATCGAGACACAGGAGATTGAGAATGCATCCGGACTGGTCTGGGCTCCGGACGGTTCCAACCGCCTGTTCGTGGTGATCAAGGGAGGGAAGGTCCGGATCATCCAGAACGGCGCGCTCCAGCCTACGCCATTCATCGATGAGCTGGTGGCAACGGATGGAGAGCAGGGCCTGCAAAGCCTTGCCTTCGATCCGGACTTCGCGACCAACCGCTACGTCTACGTCTTCGCCAGTCAGCCGAACATCGACGTAGGGGGTGTCACCCGCTACATGGCGCAGATTCTGCGGTTCACGGAGGCTGGCGGTGTGGGTGTCAACCGGACCGTCATCGTGGACAACATCCCGCAAAACAAGAGCCACAATGGCGGAGGTCTGGCCTTCGGTCCGGATGGGCTCCTGTATTTTGGAGTGGGGGATGGAGACATCTACGCAGGGACCAATGATGACCTGTCCCTGATGTCGTCGAAGATCCTCCGCGTCCACAAGGACGGAAGCATTCCCACGGACAACCCCTTCTACGATGACTGGGGGCCGAACAACGATCTCATCTGGGCCCGAGGCTTCCGCAATCCCTTCCGGATCCGCTTCCAGCCTGGAACCGGGAAGCTTTGGGCCAACGTTGCCGGGAACATCGCCGAGCAGATCTTCAGCGTGGGGCGGGGTGACCATGCGGGCTGGTGGCAGTATGAGAACAACCAGCCCCAGGGATTCCTGTCGCCACTCGTCGCCTATACGCCAGGGCTGTGGGACGTGTACTCCTTCACGTCGACAGGAGCCGTGCGCAAGGGCGGGGTCGCGACCTTCACCGTGGAGGGCACCTATCCGGTCTCCTCTCTGCGCAAGGGCAAGAAGGTCCATCTGCGGGATGTGGCAGACCCCAGCTTCAATGGAGTCGGCTACATCACCGGCTTTCCGACGCCCCTGTCGTTCACGGTGGATCAGCCCGGTCCGGATGCGGTGAGCGGTGGCGGTGGCCTGCAGACAGACCAGATGGGCGATGCCGTGGTCGGTGGTGTGTTCTACGCAGGCTCACGATTTTCCTCCGAGTACCAGGGCGATTACTTCTTCGCCGACTTCGGTGGGTACCTCCACCGGGTGGACCTGGGAGCGGATGGCTCCGTGAAAAAGGTGGAGCTCGTGGTGAACTACGTCCACGAGTCGAACTTCACCGACGTCGCGGTGGGACCGGATGGCGCGCTGTATGTCTCATCCTTCTACAGCACGATCTTCCGGATCACGCCGCTGCCCGCGGGCCAGGGCGTGATCGTCTCCACTCAAGACCTGGTCGTCCCCGAAGGAGGGTCGAAGACCCTCATGGTCTCCCTGGCCATGCCTCCCACGACCCCGACGTATGTGGCCCTCGTGAGGCGTGAAGAGGACTCGGACATCCGGGTGAGCGCCGGGCAGCCGATGCTCTTCGACGCGACCAACTGGAGCGTCCCGCAGTTCGTCACCCTCAGCGCGGCCCAGGACGCGGATTATGAAATCGACCACGCCACGTTCTTCGTCACCATGGACCAGGGCTTTCCGGAGGGCGTGCCCGGCGTGGAGATCCACGCGCGCACCGAGGAGGATGAAGTCCAGGCGCTCCAACTCTCCACCACGTCGTTCGACCTGGACGAGGGAATGGGCGGCACCTTCACCGTCCGCCTGACCTACGTGCCGACGTCTGCCGTGACGGTCACCGTGGCCCGGACTTCGGGGAGCGCGGACGTGACCGTCACCGGCGGCGCCTCCCTGACCTTCACGCCCGAGGACGGCACCTCGGCGAAGACGGTCACCGTGGCGACCGCGCGTGACACGGACAGCGAGGACGACGTGGCCTTGTTGACGGTGTCCTCTCCGGGACTCACCTCGCGGGTGGTCACCGTCATCGCCAGGGACGTGGCTGGCGTGCCCACCATCACCTCCGCACCCGTGACGCAGGCGACCGTGGGGAAGCCCTATACATATACAGTCACGGCGTTCGGGAAGCCCGAGCCGCTGCTGACGCTGGTGCAGGGGCCGCAAGGCATGACGCTGGACCCTGTCAGTGGACGTCTGTCCTGGACGCCCGCGACCGAAGCGACCGTGACCGTCTCCGTGCGCGCCAGCAATGGACAGCTTCCGGATTCAGTCCAGACGTTCCAGATCCAGGTCCGAGCGTCAGGAGTCCCCGACGCCGGCACCGATGCGGGCAGTGTCGTGGACGCTGGCGCCCAGACGGATGCCGGGGCCAATACGGATGCGGGGACCGGAACGGACGGTGGCTCCGTCGCGGACGCGGGCACCCAGCAGGATGGCGGCACGGTGACGGGCCCCAAGGAGGATGAATCCGGCGGATGCAGTGCTGGCGCCACCGCGCTTCCGGGTGTCCTGGGCGGGTGGTTGCTCGCGGGTCTTCTGTGGAGGCCTCGCCGCGCCCGGCGGAGCTGAATCCAGAACTGGAAGGAAAAGACTGACGGACAGACGGGAAGGCACGCTAGCGTGCTCGATATGCGATCCATTGCCGCCTGGCTTGCCCTGGCATTGCTGACTGCCTTCCCCGTCTATTCCCAACCTGTCGAGACTGCTCGTGACCTTGAGATCATCGATAACTGGGTGATCTTCAGCGACAACGATGCCACCCGGATGGGATGGGTTCCGGACGGCTCTGGCCGCCTGTTCGTGACGACGATGAGGGGAAAGGTCCTCGTCGTGGTGAACGGGGTGTTGCAGCCCACCCCCTTCATCTCCGAGTCGTTCACCCAGGGGCACGATCAGCAAGGCCTCCTGGGCATGGCCTTCGATCCGGACTTCGCGAACAACCACTACGTCTATTTCTTCGCGGCGATGCCGGGCTACACGTTGCAGATCTTCCGGTACACCGACGTCGGTGGCGTCGGCGTGAATCGCACCGTCATCGTGGACGGGCTCCAGGCGGGAGTGCTCGACTACGACGGCGGCGGCATGACCTTCGGTCCGGATGGCATGCTGTACTTCGGGGTGGGAAATCTCCACGGCAGCCGGGGCGAAGATGTCTTGACGAGCGCGGCGGGAAAGATCCACCGCGTGCGCCCGGATGGCACCGTGCCTACCGACAACCCCTTCTACGATGGACCGGGCCCCAACGTGGACAGCATCTGGGCGCAGGGCTTCTGCAATCTCTACGGGTTGGTCTTCCAGCCGGGAACCGGCCGCCTGTGGGCCAATGCCTCAAGTCCGGAGAATCTTCAGATCTTCAGCGTGAGTCCGGGCGATCATGGAGGGTGGCCCCACTACAACTACAGGCGCCCCGCGGGCTACCTTTCGCCCGTTTATTCATACATCCCCGCCAACTTTGATGACTCTCCGCTCACGTCGACAGGTGCGGTGCGGCAGAACGGCGTTGCGACCTTCACGCTGCTGGGCGACTCCGTGGATTCCTATTGGTACCGCAAAGGGACGCGGATCCTGATTCGGGATGTGGAGGAGCCCAGCTTCAACGGTGATTTCTATGTCACGGGGCATCCGTCTCCGCAGTCATTTACCGTGGATCAGCCTGAGCCGGATGCGGTGAGCGGCGGTGGTCAGCTCAGGCGATGGCCCCAGGGCGAGTTCGTCATGGGAGGCATGTTCTATACAGGGACGCGCTTCCCCACGAGCTACTCCGGCAACTACTTGTACACGGACTTCCGCGGAATGCTTCATCGGATCCGGTTCGCGGCGGACGGCTCCATGGCCAATGAAGACGTCATCATGAACTATGAGACAGGCGGCGGCTTCGTCGACGTGAACGAGGGACCGGACGGGGCGCTGTACGTGCTGAGCTATTACGGCGGAATCAACCGGATCACTCCGGTGCCAGGAGGCCAGGCCTTGATCGTGTCGCCGTCGGACCTCGTCATCCCGGAGGGCGGAACCCAGACGGTCATGGTGTCCCTGGCGATGCCTCCCGCCGTGGACGTCTGGGTCAAGGTGGCAGTGCAGGGTGGCGATGGCGACCTCTCCGTGGTGGACGGCGCCTCGCTTCGGTTCACGATCGAGAACTGGAGCGTTCCCCAATTCGTGACGCTGGGCGCGGCGCAGGACGCGGATGCGGACGTCGAACATGCGTCCTTCACGTTCACGCCGACGCAGGACTTCCCCGTGGTCACCGTCCATGCCCGCACGGAAGAGGACGAAGTGCCGGAGGAGCCCGCTACCGACGGAGGCATTGCGGGGGATGCCGGGAGCGAATTCGACGCCGGAACCCTTGAGGATGCGGGGACCCTCGAAGATGCAGGGACCGTGGAGGATGCGGGAACCCTCGATGATGCGGGGACCGTGGAGGACGCGGGAACCCAGGTGGACGCCGGAGCGGTCGTGGACGCGGGCTCCTCAAAGGACGGCGGCACGGTGCCTGTGCACCTGGAGGATGAATCCGGCGGGTGCAGTGCCGGCGCCACCGCGCTTCCGGGCGTCCTGGCCTGGTGGCTGCTCGCGGGACTCGAGTGGAGGCCCCGCCGCGCCCGGCGGAGCTGAATCCAGAGCTGGAAAGAAAAGACTGACGGACAGACGGGGAGGCGCGCTAGCCTGATCTGTATGCGATCCATTGTCCCTTGGCTTGCCCTGGCATTGCTGACCGCCTTCCCCGTCTATTCCCAACCCGTCGAGACAGCTTCTGACCTCGAAATCATGGACTGGGTGACGTTCCCACACTACGACGCCACCCGGATGGGATGGGTTCCGGACGGATCTGGCCGCCTGTTCGTGACGACGATGTCTGGAAAGGTCATCGTCGTGGAAAACGGGGTGTTGCAGCCGACCCCCTTCATCTCCGAGTCATTCGAGCAGGGGCACGAGCAGCAAGGCCTTCTGGGGATGGCCTTCGATCCGGACTTCGCGAACAACCACTACGTCTACTTCTTCGCGGCGATGCCGGGCTTCACGTTGCAGATCTTCCGGTACACCGACGTTGGCGGCGTCGGCTTGAATCGCACCGTCATCGTGGACGGCCTCAAGGCGGGAGTGCTCGACTACGACGGCGGCGGGATGACCTTCGGCCCCGATGGCATGCTGTACTTCGGGGTGGGGTCTCTCTATGGCTATCGCGACCCAGATGTTCTGACGAACGCGGCGGGCAAGATCCACCGGGTGCGTCCGGATGGCACCGTGCCCACGGACAATCCCTTCTACGACGGGGCTGGCCCCAACGTGGACAGCATCTGGGCGCGGGGCTTCTGCAATCTCTATGGACTGGTCTTCCAGCCGGGGACCGGACGCTTGTGGGCCAATGCCTCGGGCCCGCGGGCCAATCAGCTCTTCAGCGTCAGCCCGGGGGATCATGGTGGCTGGCCCGACTACGAGAACAACCAACCCGCTGGCTACCTCTCGCCGGTGTATTCATACCTGCCAGGGGTCATTGATGAGTATCCGTTCACCCCGACAGGCGCGGTGCGGCAGAACGGCGTCGCGACCTTCACGATGATGGGCGACGACCTGGAGTCCTCTTCGTACCGCAAAGGGACGCGGCTCCTGATCAGGAACGTGGAGGACCCCAGCTTCAACGGCGATTTCTATGTCACGGGGCATCCCTCCTCGCGGTCGTTCACCGTGGACCAACCGGAGCCGGACGCGGTGAGCGGCGGCGGTCGGCTCAGGCGATGGCCGGAGGGTGAGTTCACCATGGGCGGCATGTTCTATGAGGGGACACGCTTCCCCGCGAGCTACTCCCACAACTACTTGTACGCGGACTTCCGCGGGATGTTTCATCGGATCCGGTTCGCGGTGGATGGCTCCGTGGCCACGGATGACATCATCATCAATCGTGACGGAGGAGGCGGCTTCGTCGACGTGAGCAAAGGGCCGGACGGGGCGCTGTATGTGTTGAGCTATTATGGGGTGATCTTGCGGGTCACTCCGACGCCGGAAGGTCAGGCCTTGATCGTGTCGCCCTTGGATCTCGTCATTCCGGAGGGCGAAACCCAGACGGTCATGGTGTCCCTGGCGATGCCGCCCCTGGTGGATGTCTGGGTCAAGGTGGCGGTGCAGGGTGGAGAGGGCGACCTGTCCGTGGTCGAGGGTGGCTCGCTTCGCTTCACACTCGAGAACTGGAGCGTTCCTCAATTCGTGACGCTGGGCGCGGTGCAGGACGCGGATGCGGACGTCGAACACGCGTCCTTCACGTTCACGCCGTCGCAGGACTTCCCCGTGGTCACCGTCCATGCCCGCACGGAAGAGGACGAAGTGCCGGAGGAGCCTGCCAATGACGGCGGCGTCGACGGCGGACCGGAAATGGATGCGGGAACCCTCGAGGATGCCGGGACTGTCGAAGACGCGGGAACCCTCGAGGATGCGGGAACTATCGAAGACGCGGGGGCCATCGAGGACGCAGGGACCGTGGAGGATGCGGGAACCCTGGTGGACGCCGGAGCGGTCGTGGACGCGGGCTCCGCGAAGGATGGCGGCACGGTGCCCGTGCACATGGAGGATGAATCCGGCGGGTGCAGTGCCGGCGCCAGCGCGCTCCCAGGCGTCCTGGCCTGGTGGTTGCTCTCCGGGCTCGTGTGGAGGCCCCGCCGCGCCCGGCGGTAACCCTTCGCGCGCGGCACCTGGGCGATCGGCGACAGGATGATTAGCGTTTCGCCACGGGGAGGTGGACGTGGCGAAGCCGCGCCAGGCGGTCCGGAAGCAGACGCGCACGCCGCATGAGCGGCGGCATGACACCGCGCTGCTCATCATCGACGTCATCAACGACCTGGAGTTCCCGGGCGGGGAGAACGTCCTGCCCTGGGCGCTGCGCATGGTGGAGCGCCTGGGCCCCTTCGCCGAAAGGATGCGCAAGGCGGGCGTCCCGGTCATCTACGTCAACGACAACTTCGACCTGTGGCGCAGCAGCTTCACGGATGTCTACAAACACTGCACCCGGAAGGACAGCCGGGGCCAGCGGGTCGCCCGCGCGCTCAAGCCCCGGCCGGACGACTACTTCATCCTCAAGCCCAAGCACTCGGCCTTCTTCGCCACGTCGCTGGTGCCCCTGCTGGAGCACCTGGGCACGAAGAAGCTGCTGCTCGCGGGCATCGCCACCAACCTGTGCGTCTTCTTCAGCGCCCACGACGCGCACATGCACGAGTTCAAGATCACCGTGCTCAGCGACTGCTGCTGCGCGGAGAGCGACAAGGACCACGACCTGGCCCTGGATCAACTCCAGCGCTTCCTGCGGGTGCGCGTCTGCCGCGGGGACGAGGTGCACCTGCAACCCCGCTCGCGCCGCCGCGCCACGCGAAAGCCCCCGCCAGAATGGAAGTGACGGGGGCTGCCTGACACGGTGGAGGACGGCTCAGACGTCCTTGTCGTCGTCATCATCGTCGTCGTCGAGGATGTGGCACTTGCCGGCATCCTCGTCGAGCGCCTTGCCGATGAACTCCTTCACCAGGTCGTCGCCGTTGAAGACCAGGGACAAGGAGTTCTGCTCCCCGCCCACGTCCTCTTTCTTGTCCAGGACGAGCTTGCCGCCCAGCGCCGTCGCGTTCCCGTCGACGTGCGCGCCCGCGGGCACCCGCACCTCGCCGCCGATGGACACCACGTCGCCCTTCACCTTGGCACCGGGCTCCAGGATGACGCGGCCCCGGATGGCGGCCACGTCGTTGTCCACCACCGCGCCCTTCTTCACGATGACGTCGCCATCCACGGCGACCGCGTCCTTGATCTTCTCCCCGGGCTCGATGACCAGGTTCGTCCCCTGGACCGCCTTGCTCCCATCCTTGACGTTGACGCAGATGGTCTTGGCGGGAGCCTTGGCCGGCTTCTTCGCCGGCTCCGCCGCCAGGGCAGGCAAGGCCAGCGAGCAGGCGAGCAACAGGGTGGGCAGGAACGGGCGGCGCATGGCGGGAACCTCCGGAACGCGGAAGGGGAGCGGCATGCCCTTGCTACGGACGGCCGCGTCCCCCATTGCATCCGGTGCCCTGCCTCAGCCGAGCACGCCCTTCGCCGCGTCGATGGCCTCATGAGTCCCCGCGAGCGCGAGGATGTCACCCGCGCGCAGCACCTCCTGCGCGGTGGGCACCAGCACGCCTGCTTCGCCCCGCCGGATGGCCAGCACCGTGGCCCCCGTCATGCCGCGCAGGTTGAGCTCCGCCAGGGTCCGGCCCACCGCCGCGCTGGACTCGCCGAGCGCCACCGACTCCGGTTCGCCAATGCCGGGCAGCATCTGACGCACGCCGTGCAGCACGTCCTGTGACGGCTCGTCCTCGTCGCCCTTGGCGTGGGACTGGGCCGCGAGCGCCTCCACGATGACCTGCGCGCCCGCTCGCATGTGTCCCTGCAGGTTCGTGGCGCTCTTCCAGAAGGCGAAGCCCATCACGCCCAGGGACACCAGCAGCACCACCGCGCCCGGCACGCCGGGAATGAACGGTTGGGTGATGGCCAGCACCGGCACGCCCACCATGAAGACGCTGGCCAACTGGAGCGCCACCACCAGCACCCGCCGAGGCGCCGCCGCCAGGTCCACCCTGCCGTTGGCGGCCGCCGGTAGCGCGCCCTCCGCCAGCACCACGCCCAGCCGCCGCCCCATCCGCACGATGCCCACGCAGAAGGGCAGGGCCAGCGCCGTGGACAGGCCGATGACGATCCACGGCGTCATCGTCTTGCCCCAGCCCATGCGCTCGTCGATGAACTCCGTCACCTGGGGCAGCAGCACGGACGTGCCAATGACGATGATGGTGATGAACGCCGCGTCCAGCAGCATCAGCAGTGCCATGCGCCGCACGCGCGCGCCCACCGTCTTCTGGCGCGGCGACGTGCGCAGGTTCTCCACCCAGCTGCCGTACAGCGACGCGAACGTCTGCAGCGGCGCCGGCAGCTTGCGGTCCACCCAGTTGGCGATGGGACCGGACGCGCGGATGAGCCATGGCGTCGTCAATGTGGTGATGGCGGACACGGCCACCGCCACCGGATAGAGGAACGTGCCCGTGGCCTTCAGGGACAGGCCCAGGCCCGCGATGATGAAGGAGAACTCGCCAATCTGGGACAGGCTCAGTCCCGCCTGCACGGACGTGCGCGTGCCGTTGCCCGTGAAGAACGCGCCCAGCGACACGCTGAGGATCTTCCCCACGACGACCACACCGGTGAGCACCGCGATGGCCGCCCAGTGCTCGCGGATGAGCGCCGGGTCGATGAGCATGCCCACCGACACGAAGAACACCGCGCCGAACAGGTCTCGCACCGGCTGCACCAGGTGTTCAATCTCCTTGCCCTCGCCGGACTCCGCCACCAGCGAGCCCGCAAGGAACGCGCCCAGCGCCACCGAGTAGCCGAACGTCTGCGCCAGCAGCGCGCCCGCGAAGCAGATGCCCACGCTGCTGACGAGCGTCGTCTCCGGCCGCTGGAGCTTCGTGATGTAGCGCATCAACCGGGGCACGACGAACAAGCCAATGCCGACCAGCCCCACGAGGAACGCGGCCAGCTTGCCCACCGTCAGCGCCAGGTCCCAGGCGGACAGGCCCGAGCCGGTGGACACCGCGGTGAGCATGGCCATCAGCAGGATGCCGATGAGGTCTTCCACGATGAGGATGCCCACCACGATGCCGCGCAGCGCACCCCGGATGTTCTGCTCGTCGAACGCCTTGGCGATGATGGTGGTGCTGGAGATGGCGATGCAGCAGCCGGTGAAAAGGCTCTCCAGCATCGTCCAGCCGAAGGCGCGGCCAACGATGAAGCCCAGCCACACCATCACGCTGCACTGGATGACGGCGGTGAGCCCCGCGGTGGGCCCCACCTGGAACAGCCGCCGCAGGCTGAACTCCAGCCCCAGGGAGAACATCAGCAGGATGACGCCCATCTCCGACAGCGTCTGCACGATGCCCGGGTCCGCCACCAGCGGAATGGGGACGTGCGGTCCGATGATGAAGCCCGCGAGGATGTAGCCCAGCACCACCGGCTGGCGCAGGCGCTGGAAGAGGACCGTGGTGACCGCCGCGACACAAAGGACGGTGGCGAGGGCTTGGAGGAACGCGTGGGCGTCGTGCATGGGGGCGCCTCTGGAGGTGATGGGCTCGCGATGAGCGGCCCCGCCCGTGCTGCGCGGGGCCGGATCCACAGGAAGTTAGGGCGGAATCAGCTGCATCGCTCGAGGGCAATGGCCCCGGCGATGATGAGCACACACAGCAGTCCGCTCCACAACAGGCGCGCGCCCTGCCACTGATCGTGGGTGGAGCCGCCCTGCTGGGTCTGCTGCGACGGGGGTGAGGTGGGCTCGGGGGAAGGGGATGAAGACATGGAGGAAGGTCTCGCGCGGCCGCGAAGGGCGCACCGCGTGCTGGAAGGTTTGTGTCGTGGGAGCGGCCTGCCCGCCGGGTTCCCAGAGGACACACCGGGAGGCGGAAGCGGACGCGGGCCCGCGAACGAAAGAGGAGGCACGAAAGAAACCGCTCAGCCCTGGCCGGGCGGACCCTGCGCCGGGCAGTTCACCGTCCGGGGACGGTCCGCCAGCGGCGTGAGCCGGGAGGGCAGCGCCCGGGCAAGCAGGCCCTCGGCCAGCGCCAGCATCCGCGCGTCATGGCGCGCGAGGATCGCGCGCAGCGTGTCCGGCCGGGGCGTGAAGGGTGTCGGGGGGCGGAGGCCGGCGCCACCGCCATCCACCTGATCTCGCGAGCCCGCCCGCGGGGCGGCCACGTGCAAGCCATGCAGCAGCCCCGCTTCCTCCCACCCCAGCTTCGGGGTGGAAGGCGAGCGCGACACCCCATGCGTCCGGGACGCCGCGGCCTCCAGGTGGGCTCCGCGCGAGGACCTCGAGGGCAGCCCCATCATTCCCAGGAGCCCGGCCAGCACCGCCGCGCACACGGCCGCCGTCAGGGCGAACCTGCTCTCG
>NZ_RAWF01000095.1:0-33313 GCF_003612075.1 Corallococcus sp. CA041A | reverse complement strand
GCCCGCCCCCGTGCGCATCGAGCCGGTGGAGGACAGGGGTTCGTTGATCATCCTCACCCCCGAGCGCTTCACCGTGGCCAACCCCGAGCACGTCGCACTGGCGCGACAGGTGCGCGAGTTGCTGGCCCAGGCAGGGCTCATGCGAACAGCTGGAGCAAATCCTCCCGGGTGATGGCGGCGGCGCCCGAAGCCTCGCTGAGCGCGGCTTCGAACAGGGCGCGCTTCTTCTCCTGGAGACCCAGGATCTTCTCCTCCACCGTGCCCTGGGACACCAGCCGGTAGACCATCACCGGTCGCTCCTGCCCGATGCGGTGCGCTCGGTCCGCGGCCTGCGCCTCCACCGCCGGGTTCCACCACGGGTCCATCAGGAACACGTGGTCCGCCGCCGTGAGGTTCAGGCCCGTGCCTCCGGCCTTCAGCGACATGAGCAACACCGGCGCTCCGTCCTGGCCCTGGAAGCGCGACGTCACCTCGCCTCGGTTCGCCGTCGCTCCGTCCAGCCGCTCGAAGCCGATGCCCGCTCCCTTGAGGCCCGGCTCGATGAGGTCCAACAGCGACGTCCACTGGGAGAAGACCAGCGCCTTGTGGCCTTCCGCCACCGCCGTCTCCAGCGCATCCACCAGCGTCTGCACCTTGGAGGACGTCTTCGCGTGCTGACCCGGCACCAGCGCGGAATGGCAGGCCGCCTGTCGCAGGCGGAGCAACGCCTCCAGCGCCTTGAGCACGCTGCCGCCCTCGTTGAGCAGCGCCACCACCTCCGCGCGCGTCGCGGCCATCACCGCGTCGTAGACGGAGCGCTCGCGCTCATCCAACTGCACGTGCATCACGGAGTCGGTGCGCGGCGGCAACTCCGGCGCCACGTCCTTCTTGAGGCGGCGCAGGATGAACGGGCGGATGCGGCGACGCAGGCCTTCCGCCGCTCCGGGCTTGCCGTCCGCGATGGGCTGCGCCGTCTTCTCCTCGAACTGGCGGCGGCCTCCCAACAGGCCCGGGTTGGTGAAGTGCATCAGGCTCCACAGTTCATCCAGGCGGTTCTCCAGTGGCGTGCCGCTGAGCGCGAGCCGCAGGTTCGCCTTGAGCCCGAACGCCGCGCGCGACACCTGACTCTCCGGGTTCTTGATGGCCTGGGCCTCGTCCAGCACCACCGCCTCCCACGTGGGCGCGCCCAGCACCGCCGCGTCCAGGCGCAACAGCGCGTACGTGGTGAGCGTGATGTCCGCCGCGGGGTCCAGCTTGCGGCCGGGGCCGTGGTACACGCAGACCTTCAACGACGGCCGGAAGCGCTGCAGCTCCGCCACCCAGTTGGGCAGCACGCTCGTGGGGCACACCACCAGCGACTTGGGGCCCAGGATGCAGATGGTCTGGAGCGTCTTTCCCAGACCCATGTCGTCCGCGAGGATGCCGCCCAGCCCCGCGCCCTTCAGGAACGCCAGCCAGCTCACGCCCTGCTGCTGATACGCGCGCAGCGTGGCGTTGAGCTCCGCGGGCAACACCGGCGGCGGCAGCTTCTCGAAGCCCTCCACCAGCGGGGCCAGCTTGTCCAACCCCGGAGGCGGCGGCTGGTCCAATGACTCGCACAGCTGGGTCAGCTCCGGCAGCGCGTGGTTCGCGACGCGGCCGTCCTCCTGGCGCGCGGCCAGCAGGGCCGCGACGCGCTGCCCGTTCTTGTCCAGCCACGCGCGAGGCAGCGGCGCCCAGCCGCCTCCGTCCAGCGGCACCAGCCCCAGCCCCTCCGTCCACGCCCGCACCACCGCCGCCGCGTCCACCGTGCGCGCGCCGCCCTTGCCGCCCTCCACCTCGAACTCCAGCGTGAAGCGCACCTCCGGCACGCCCGTGCCGGACGCGCCGCCGTCCACGCGCAGGGACGGCTTGAGGCGCATGTCCGGGCTGACGATGCCCGCCGCGTCGCCGCCCAGGTCGCCCCGGAACTTCCGCAGCTTGTCCGCGAAGCGCATCATCTCCGGGCCCTGCACCGTGAGCCTTCGGCCGGGCACCAGGTTCAACTCGTCGCGCAGCTGGTGGAGCAGCTTCTGCTCCGCGGCCTCGTCGCGCAGCGGCACCGCGCCGCGCAGGTACACCATGCGCCCGTTGTCGATTCGCACCGTCGGCGGCGCGCCGTACACCAGCGTGGGCAGCACCGACAGGCCCTGCGTGAGCTGGTTCAACTCCAGGAGGATGCGCGGCTTCAGGTCGCGGTCCACCGACGGCAGGCGGCGGCTCCGCATGTCCACCGGCATGCGCCGCGCCAGCTCCGGGAGAATCTTCGCGGACAGCTCGCCCAGTTGCTCCGGCGAATACGTGCGCACGAGCGGCAGGTGCTGGAGCCACGCGCCCGTCATCGCCGTCTCGCCCAGGCGCACCAGGGACTCCGCCGTCAGCGCGACGCCGGGGCTCACCACCTCCGTGATGCGCGGATCCCTCGTGATGGTGATGACCCACTGCTGACCCTTGTCCTCCACCTTCGCGCGCGGGGGCAGCACCTCGCCGGACACCGCCACCGGCCGGCCATCCAGGAGCACGTTGCGCGCGGGCTCCAGGGCCCTCAGCAGCGCGTCCAGCTTCTCCGCCAGCAGCGGGCCCCGGGTGCGCCGCTCCAACAGGCGCTCCATCACCAGGTCCACCTGCTCCACCTGCAACGTGACGCCGGCCTGGGGCTTCGCCAGGCGCCCCGTGAGGTCCTCCAGCGGTTCCTCCGTGCCGTCCGCGTGCGCGAGGACCCGGTGCAGTTGCAGCCCTCCCTCCACTCGCGTGAAGCGGTACACCACGCGCGACCAGCGGTCCGACACCGCCTCCAGCGGCGCGTCCTGCTTCTCCGCCTTGTCCAGGGAGATGGCCGCCGCGACCACGTGCTCGCACGGGTCCACCGGGCTGGGGCAGTCGCACTCCCACGCCTCGTCGCCCGGGTAGAGGACGACGGTGAAGGCCACGGCCCGGCCCGCCACCTTCACGCGCAGCTCGATCTCCGAGGCCGTGCGCGACTGGAGCGCCACCGCGCCGTCACGCGCGAGGCTGACGCCCCTGGACCAGAGTCCCGGCTTGGCTTCTTTCCGGACGGCTTCGAGGAGCTGGGTGTTCTCGGACATGGCAGGCGGATTCCCTACGCCCCGCCACGCCCTTGCGCAACGTCGGATGCGTCCCGGCCGATGGCCAGGCTACTCGTCGTCGTAGGACGGCTCGAAGAGGTAGGTCAGCTTCACCATGAACTCGCGGCTGAACACCGGCAGGGGCGCGTGTCCGCCGTTGTAGGGCTGGGCCACCCGGAAGTCGCTGCCCAGCAGGTTGTAGACGCCCGCGCCAATCTCCAGGCCCTTCGTCCCCACGTTCTCCGCGCGCACGAAGAGGTTGAGCAGCAGCCGGGGCGACAGCGTCTGGACCTCCGACACGCCCTCCTCGTCCGGCGCCCCCACGGCGAAGCGCTGGCCCACCAGCACGGCGGTGGGGCTGACGGACAGCCACGGCAGCACCTTCGCCGTTCCCGTCAGCGTCACCTTGTGCGTGGGCAGCCCGGTGAAGGCCTTGGGCTGGCCGGGCACCAGGTAGTCCTCCACGTCGTTGCGCCCGCCCGGCCGGTAGAACGAATAGCCCGCCTGCGCGCGGCCCCAGGACCCGCGCAGCCGGTAGTCCAGCTCGATGCCCCGGCTGCCCAGGCGGCCCAGGTTGCGGTACGCCTCCGACGCCGTGACCGGGTCGTACGAATAGATGATGGGGTCCGTCACGCCCACGTCGAAGGCGTTGGCGCTGAAGCTCTGGCCCTCGCCCAGGCGTACGGTGGCCTCCAACTCGTACACCGTGGTGCGCTCCGGCCGGACGTCGTCGCCCAGGGAGATGTTCTCGATGCCCGGCGCTCGGAAGGCGCGGCTGTAGAGCGCCTTGCCGCTCACCGGCCCGAAGGACTTGAGCAACACCAGGCGCGGCACGAACGAGCTGCCAAAGGCGCTGTGGTCCTCGAAGCGCGCGCCCGCCACCACCGTGGCGATGGGGTTGTCCGAATACACCTCCATGAAGGCCGCCACGTTGCGGTAGGAGACCTCGTCCTCGTCGCCGTTGAAGGGCTCCTGCTGGCCGATGCCCGCCGGGCCCCGCAGCTGCCCCTGGTCGAACGCCAGGTCCACGCCGCCCGTGAGCTGGAGGAAGTCGAACGCCGCCCAGCGCGCCAGGGCCCGGCCGCGCAGGCGCCGGTAGCGCTTGTCGTAGAAGAAGTCAGACGACTCGTCCGAGTCCCGGTAGGACTCGCCCAGGGTGAGGTTCAGCCGGGGGATGATTTCAATCCGGTCCGTGGGCCGGAAGCGGTCGCTCAGCTCGGCGTGGAACGACTCGAAGTCGGTGTTCGCGGGCGTGGGCAGCACCTCGTCCACGGAGACCACCGACGTGGTGTCCTGGCGCTGGTACAGGATGCTCAGCTGGAGGTCCCGGTAGCCCACGCCGGCCTGCACCACCGTGGGGTCCATCGCCGACGCGCCGTTCATGCTCGCGGAGTCGCCGTAGAAGTCGTCGAACACGGCGTCGCTGCGCTGCCCCTGCCCCAGCGACGCGGACGCGAACGCGCTCAGGCCCGGCGCGCTTTCGAACACCTTGCGGCCGGACACCGTGAGGCTGCGGCGGCCCAGGCCGTGCGCCAGCTGCCCGTAGGTGCCCACCACCAGCGCGTCCGTGCTGCCCTGGATGCCCCGGGTGATGACGTTGATGACGGCCAGCTCCGCGTTGCCGCCGTAGATGACGGAGCCGGGGCCGCGCACGACCTCGATGCGCTCAATCAGCTCCACCGGGAACTCGTGGCCCAGCTGCATCGTGGAGTAGAGCTGCTCGTTCATCTCCTTGCCGTCGATGATGAGCAGCACCTTGCCTTCCTGGCCCCACAGGCCCCGGAAGCCCGGCCCCACCGTGCCGGACACGTCCACGCCGAAGAAGAAGCCGGGCACCTGCAACAGCACGTCCATCAGGTCGCGCGCGCCGGAGGCCCTGATTTCGTCCGCGGTGATGGCCGTCACCACGGCCGGCGAGTCATGCAGCTTCGTGATGGCGAACGACGCCACCTGGCTGTGCACCTCCGGCTCTTCGTCCAGCTGCTCCTGGGCGGAGGGCATCTCCCCGGGGTCCAGGGTGGGCTCCGGCGCCGTCTGCGCGAAGCCCGTGCCCGAGCCCAGCAACGCAAGCCATACACACACACGACGCCCGTGCCTGGTGAAGCCCATACGAAACAACCTTCTCGAAGTTGGGAGACGCGAGCCTGTCCCGGGGGGAGACAGGCTTCACGTGAAACAGAGTGTAGCGACTTCAGCGGGGTCCGAAAGTTCTGGGATTACGCGCACTGCGTCGAATGCGGGCGTAGGCCTTGTTCACTTCACGCGCACGCGGGTGCTGCGGCCCGGCTCGACCTCCACGGTCATGCGCCGCTTCACCTCGCCGTTGACGCGGACCTCCACCTTCGCGGGGCCGGAAGGCAGGGCCTGCGCGGAGATGGGCGGGAAGCCATACGGCCGGCCGTTGATCCACACCTCGCCGTAGAGCCCCGGCGACGTCACCTCCAGGTCGCCCCGCTGCGCCACGGCGGCCTTCGCCACGGAGGGCTCGGGCGGCTTCGTGGGCTCCGGGTCGCGCGGGGACGCCACGGGACCACCCGCGGCCGGGGGCGAGGCCGGGGCCACGGCCGCCACCTGGGCCACGGCCGGCTTCGGCGTGGACGGCGTCAGTTCCGCGGAGAGGTCGCGGTTGAGCGAGCGCACCGAGTCCGCGTCCACCTCCACCGTCTCCTCGTACAGGCGGCGGTCGCCCTGCGCGAGCACCACACGGTGCGCGCCCGCGGACACCGGCAGCCGCGCCGGCGTCATGTCCACCGCCCTGCCATCCACCATCACCACCAGCCCCGGCGGCGTGGACGTCACCAGCAGGAGCCCGCCCTTCGCTTCTTCCTGCGGAGCGGCCTGGGCGACCGGCTGCTCGCGGGCGCCCCGCTTCCCCAGGCGCGTGCGGGGCGGCGTGCGGCTGGGCGCCGGCTCACGCGGCGTGGGCGCGGTCCGCGTCTGCTCGCGCGAGCGCAGGTCGGTGGCGATGCCCAACAGCCGCGTCAGGTCGCTGTCCCCCTCATCCGGGCGCAGCTTGAGCGCCTCCGTGAACTGCGCGACCGCGCGCCCGTAGTCGCGGTCCTCCAGCGCGGCCAGGCCCGACGCGCGCAGCGCCCGCACGAGCCCCGCGTGCGAGTCCTCCTTGGGCGGGGCCACGGACGCCACGGTCCGAGGTGGCGCCACGACAGGCGTGGGGTCGGGAGGGCGCGTGGCGACGGGCTCGGGCTGCGCGGCCTTGCGCGAGCGGACCACCAGGTACGCCCCGGCGTTCACGGCCACGGTGCCCAGCAGGATGACGGCGACCCAGGTCTTCTGATTCTTCACGTTCAAAGTCCCACTTCCCACGACGACACGGTGCGCCCGCCCTTCACGCGATGAACAGCCAGAACACCGCGCTGCCCGCCAGCGCGACACCCGCCGCCGCGGCCAGCCCCCAGGGGAACGCCCCGGCCGAGGCCGCTTCCGGCGACGGGATGACGCCCGTGGTGGAGCCCGTCCCGGTGCTCCGGGGCAGCATGCCCGTGGGCACCAGCGCGCTGGGCTCGCGCAGCTCCACCGCGTGTTCCAGCGGCGCGAAGGGCGACGGGCCGGAGATGCCGCTGGGCATGCGCGTGGAGCCCATGCCCGAAGCATCCGCGGATGCTCCCGGCGACGAGCCCGCCATGGACCCCGGCACCGCCAGCGCCGTGGACACGCGGCCCGTGGCGTCCGGAGGAAAGAGCGTGGCCATCAGCGCCGCCAGCTCCCGGCCGCCGGACGTCCAGTGCTGCGCCGTGCGGTAGCGCTCCAGGTCGTCGTGCAGCTCGCGCGCCGTCTGGTAGCGCTGCGCGGGGTCCTTCGCCAGGCACTTGAGCAGGATGCGCTCCAGGTCCGGCGAGAAGCCGGGAGCCACGTGCGACGGCGGCGGCACGTCTCCCGCCGACGCGGCCATGATGGTGGCCTCCATCGAGTCGCGCTTGAACAGCCGGCGCCCGGTGGACGCTTCGTAGAGCACGATGCCCAGCGAATACAGGTCCGAGCGGTGATCCAACTCCCGGTTCGTTATCTGCTCCGGGGACATGTACGCGTACTTGCCCTTCACCACCCCGGCCACCGTGCGCTCCAGGTTCACGGAGCTCTTCACGATGCCGAAGTCCGCCAGCTTCACGATGCCGTCGCGAGACACCAGCACGTTGCCCGGCGTGATGTCCCGGTGCACCAGCTTCAGCGGCGTCCCGTCCGACAGCGTCTTCGCGTGCGCGTACGTGAGCGCGTCCGACATGGCCAGGCCCACGTCCACCGTCACCCGGGGCCCCAGCGGGATGTTCGCCGCCGCCGCGTGCCGCATGATGCGATCCAACGACTGGCCCTGGATCCACTCCATCGCCAGGTAGTACTGACCGTCGATCTTCCCGAAGTCGAACACCTGCACGATGTTCGGGTGCGTGAGCAGCGCCGCCACCTTCGCTTCGTCCGCGAACATCCGCGCGAAGGGCTCCAGGTTCGCGTACTCCGGCAGGATTCGCTTGATGACGCACGCCTTGGAGAAGCCGTCCGGCCCGTCGATGGTCGCCAGGAACAGGTGCGCCATCCCGCCCGTGGCGAGCCGCTGCACCATGCGGTACTTCCCGAAGAGGATGTCCACCCCGGGTGCGGCCGGCGAAGGCGTCACGGTATCAACCCTGTCCAAATTGTACTCCCAGGACGGAACTCGCAATTCCGGGAAGATACCTATGCCGAGACCTCCCCACAAGTTTCGCACACCGTGTCAACAGGTTTTGCGGTGAATACACTTTAACAACGTGACGGATGGGCGACGGGCGGGTGTCCCGGCATATCCTCCCGGTCCTCCGCGCATGGCGACCTCCCCCTCCGACGCCTCGTCCCCGCTGGCCGCTCCCCGTCCGCTGTCCGCCCGGGACATCCGCACCCTGGGGCTGGCGGCGCTGGGGGGCGCGCTGGAGTTCTATGACTTCATCATCTTCGTGTTCTTCACGGCGGTGATGGGGAAGCTGTTCTTCCCTCCGGAGACGGCGGACTGGCTGCGGCAGTTGCAGACGTTCGGGCTGTTCGCGGCGGGCTACCTGGCGCGGCCGTTGGGCGGCATCGTGATGGCGCACTTCGGGGACCGGACCGGGCGCAAGCGGATGTTCACGTTGAGCGTCTTCCTGATGTCGGTGCCCACGCTGTGCATGGGCCTGTTGCCCACGTTCGCCACGGCCGGGTACGCGGCGCCGCTGCTGCTGCTCACGCTGCGGCTGTTGCAGGGGGCGGCGGTGGGCGGCGAGGTGCCGGGCGCGTGGGTGTTCGTCTCCGAGCACGTGCCGGAGCGCCGCGTGGGCCTGGCGTGCGGGACGCTCACCTCCGGGCTCACGCTGGGCATCCTGTTGGGCTCGCTGGTCGCCACCGCGGTCAACACCGTCTTCACGCCGGAGCAGGTGCTGGCGTACGGCTGGCGCGTGCCCTTCGTGGTGGGCGGCGTGTTCGGCTTCTTCGCCGTGTTCCTGCGCCGCTGGCTCCAGGAGACGCCCGTCTTCGAGGAGATGCGCCAGAAGAAGGCGCTGGTGAAGGAGCTGCCGCTCAAGGCCGCGCTGAAGGGCCACGCGCCCGCCGTCGTGGTGTCCATGCTGTTCACCTGGGTGCTCACCGCGGGCATCGTGGTGGTCATCCTGATGACGCCCACGCTGATGCAGCAACTGCACGGCATCCCGCCCGCGAAGGCGCTGGCGGCCAACAGCGTGGCCACGCTCACGCTCACGGTGGGGTGCATCTGTTACGGGCTGCTCGCGGACCGGCTGGGTCCCACGCGGGCCATGGCCATCGGCTCGGGGATGCTGCTCGTCGCCGCGCAGCTGTTCTACCGGGGCGTGGCGAGCGCGCCGGAGCACCTGGTGCCGCTCTACGCGGGCGTGGGGTTCTGCGTGGGCGTGGCCGGCGTGGTGCCCGCGGTGATGGTGCAGGCATTCCCCCCGGCGGTGCGCTTCTCCGGCCTGTCGTTCTCCTACAACGTGGCGTACGCGCTGTTCGGTGGCCTCACGCCGCTCGCCGTGACGCTGGCCCTGAAAGAGAGCCCGCTCGCGCCCGCGTACTACGTCTCCGCGGTGTGCGCGGTGGGGCTCGTGGTGTCGTTGCTGCTCTTCCGGGGTTTCACCGCCCGTGCCAGCGCACCGGACGAGCAGCCCGCGCCGTCGCGCTGACGCCCGCCTGGCGTCCGGAGGTGTTGACGTGTAGCCGACAGATGGGAGGCGCGAGTTCACGAAGCCAACCCCATCCGGGGCGCGTCGGCTATGCGAAGGGGACAGCAGAGGGGGCTTTGGACATGCCCGGTTCCCCTCCCGTGCGCACCTTGTCCCGGCGCGTGCTTCCAGAAGACGGAAGCTTCGCGCATTGACCCTCTCCGACGGAACCCGGCATGCCCAGCAAGACTCCTCTTTTCCAGAGCGGCATTCCCAGCTTCGACGTCATCCTGGGTGGGGGCATCCCCGCTCGCCAGTCCTTCATCGTCACCGGCACGCCCGGTTCGGGGAAGACGGTGCTGTGCAGCCAGGTGGCCTTCGCGGCCGCGGCGCGCGGCGTTCCCGTGGTGGTGGCCACCGTCACCTCGGAGCCCCACGACAAGCTGATGGAGGCCCTGTCCGGCTTCTCCTTCTTCAAGCCGGAGCTGCTGGGCGAGAGGTTCTTCATCATCAGCGCCTACTCGGCGCTCAAGCGGGGTGCGAAGGAGGCCCGGGAGCTGCTGCTGCAGACGGTGCGCGAGCGCGGCGCGGCGATGCTCTTCATCGACGGGCTGCGCTCCATCCGCGACCTGTGGCAGGACGAAGCGCGGCTGCGCGAGTTCCTCTATGAGCTGGGCATCGGCCTGGCCGCCAGCAACTGCATTGGCCTGTTCACCACGGAGTATCCGCTGGAGCGGCTGATGGCGCTGCCGGAGGCCACCACGGTGGACGGCATCGTGTCGCTGTCCGTCCAGACGCACGGCGCGCTCCGGGTGCGCCGGGTGGAGGTGGTGAAGCTGCGCGGCCGGCCCCACCTCACGGGTGAGCACACCATGGCCATCCACGAGGAGGGCGTGGAGTTCATCCCGCGCCTGGAGGCCACCCCGGTGGACTTCCAGGACGACCCCCCCACGCTGAAGCGCAAGGGCTTCGGGTTGCCGGAGCTGGATGGGTTGATGCACGGGGGGCTGCCGGAGCTCAGCACCACGATGCTCGCGGGCAGCATGGGCATTGGAAAGACGATCCTCGCCATGCACTTCGCCGCGGACGCCGCGCGCCATGGGGAGAAGGCGCTCTTCGTCTCCTTCTTCGACGCGCCGGCCATGCTCGCGGCGCGCGCCCGGCGCGTGGGGCTGGACGTGGCCCCCCTGCTGCGTGATTCACGGCTGGTCTTCCACTACGTGCCGCCCATGGAGGTCGAGGCGGACGTGCTCGTGCGGGACATCCTGCGCAAGGTGGACGCGCTCGGCGTCCAGCGGCTGGTGCTGGACGGACTCTCGGATCTGGAGCTGGCCATCCTCGACCCCGGGCGGCGGCGCATGTTCATGGCCTCGCTCGCGATGCGGCTGCGCATGCGGGGCATCACCTCCCTGTTCACCCGGGAGGTGCCGAAGATCGTCGGCACCGAGCTGGACTTCAACGACGCGCCAGTCGCCATCCTGGGAGAGAACCTGCTGCTGCTGCGCTACGTGGAGCTGCACGGTCAGATGCACCGGATCCTGTCCGTGCTCAAGATGAGGGACAGTGAATACGTCACCGACCTGCGCGAGTTCCTCATCAAGGACACCGGCGTGAAGGTGCTCGCGCCCATGCGCTCCGCCGTGGGACTGCTGACGGGTCAGGCCCGCCCGCTGGGGACCTCCATTGGAGGGCTGGGTGAATGAGCCTGGTCCTCATCGCGGAGGATGAAGAGGCGCTCCTGGAGGTCTTCTCCGAGGTGGTGGAGGACCTGGGCCACCGCGTGATTCGCGCGCACAACGGCGAGGAGGCGCTGCTGCTGGCGCGCACGGAGACGCCGGACCTGGTGGTCAGCGACCACATGATGCCCCGGCGCACCGGCATGCAGCTCTTGCACGCCATGCGCTCCGAACCCACGCTGTCGGACGTGCCCTTCCTGCTCCTGAGCGCGGCGCGTCCCCAGGGGCGCGAGGCGGCCCAGACCTTCCTCGCGAAGCCGGTGGACCTGACCACCTTCGAGCAGGCCGTGAGCAACGCGCTCCAGTACCGCGAGGAGACCCGCACGGACGCCGCCCCGGCCGCGCGCGAGCCGGTCAGCTCGGTGAGCCTGGCCCGCGAGGAGATGCTCAACTGGGTGGCGCACGAGCTGAAGACGCCGCTCAGCTCCGCGCGGCTCAACACGCAGCTGCTCCTGCGCAAGGTGCAGAAGCGAGGCATCGACGACGAGCGCCGCTCCGCGGAGGCCGTCCTGCGCCAGTTGGACCGGATGAACGGGCTGGTGACGTCCATCCTGGACGCCTCCCGGCTGGCGGACGGGAAGCTGGAGCTGAAGCTGGCACCCACGGACCTGACGCTCTTCCTCCAGGAGCTCGTCCAGGAGTGGCGCGAGCTGCAACCGGAGATGGACTTCTCCCTGCACGCCCTGGATCCGGTGGAGCCGCTGATGCTGGACGCGGAGCGGCTGCGCCAGGTGCTCAACAACCTGGTGTCCAACGCGGTGAAGTACAGCGGCACGTCGCGCCACGTCGAGCTGGGCGTGACGCTCAACCCGGGCCTCGTCCTCATCCACGTGCGCGACTGGGGCGTGGGCATCCCGGCAGGCGCCCTGCCCCACGTCTTCGACCGCTTCCAGCGCGCGGACGAGGACCGCGGGCGCGGCCACGGCCTGGGCCTCTTCATCGCCGCGGCCCTCGCGAAGCTGCACGGCGGCTCGCTCTCCGTCCGCTCCACCCTGGGTGAGGGCTCCACCTTCATCTTGCGCCTGCCCCGGCGGAACTGAAGCAGGACTGCACGTTTCCGCCGGAACTCCATTCAAACCGACCAGATTGGAAGTCCGCGAACACCCGGTGCTCTCGGTGAATTAGAAAGCGAGTGTGTCCACGCCTCCTCCGTCCCGCCTGTCCTCGCTGCGCGCGTTGAAGCACCGTGACTTCGCCTTCCTGTGGGGCGGCGCGGCGCTGTCCAACATCGGCACGTGGATGGAGGTGCTGGCGCTGGGCGTGTACGTGACGAAGGTCACGGGCCGGGCGGAGTGGACGGGCGGAGTGGCGGCGCTGACGTGGCTGCCGTCCATCCTCTTGTCGCCGCTGGGGGGCGCGCTGGGGGACCGGTTCGACCGGCGCCGCGCGGTGGGGATTGGGGCGCTGGTGCAGATGGTGCTCGCGGGGACGCTGGCGGCGCTGGCCTTCACCGGCGGGCTGACGGTGCGCTGGGTGGCGGTCATCTCGTTCCTCAACGGCTGCGCGGTGACGCTGTTCATGCCCGCGTTCTCCGCGCTCATCGCCGTCTCGGTGCCAAAGGAGGACCTGCACAGCGCGCTGAGCCTCAACTCGGCCCAGGCCAACCTGGGGCGCATCTGCGGCCCGGCGCTGGCGGCGCTGCTCATCGCGCACACGGACATCGGCTGGGTGCTGCTGCTCAACACGTTCTCCTTCGGCGCGGTGATGCTGTCGCTGCTGGGCGTGCGGGGGGCTCCGGCCGCCGTGAAGCCTGCTTCGACCGAAGGGCTGTGGGCGGGCATCGCGCGAGGCTTCCAGGTGGCGCGGGCGGACGAGGCGCTGCTCATGGCCATGGGCGGGACGCTGGCCATCGCCGTGTGCATCGCCCCGTTCACGGCGCTGGCACCCGTCATGGCCATCCGGGTGTTCGGCCAGGACGCGGGCGCCACGTCGATGCTGGTGACGGCGCAGGGCGCGGGGGCGTTCCTGGCGGCGCTGAGCGCGGGCACGCTGGCGGACTGGATGGGACGGGGGCGGCTTCTGGAGGTGAGCCTGCTGCTCATCGGTCCGGCGGCGGCGGCGTACTGGCTGTCCCCGTCGCTGGGCATGGCGACGGTGGCGGTGCTGGCGCTGGGGGCGCTGTACATGCTGACGCTCACGGGGCTGGCCACGCTGTGCCAGGCGCGCGTGTCCGGCGAGTTGCAGGCGCGCATCGCCAGCCTCAACTCCATGCTGCTCTTCGTCGGCTTCACGGTGGGCGTGTGGTCGCAGGGCGCGCTCGCGGACCGGCTGGGCGTCCGGCCCGTCATGGGGGGCGCGGCGTTCGGGTTCCTCCTCTTCACCGTCCTCATGCGCACGCTGCGCTCGCGCGGCTTCGCTGCCTACGAGACCTGACAGGGCCTTCACCATGACGACCTCCTCGCCGGTTGCCCCGGGCAAGAAGCGTGTCCCGCTGCCCCTCGTCCCCAGGACGGAGGCCTTGCCGCTGTCCTTCATGCAGCAGCGCCTGTGGTTCCTGGCGCAGATGGAGGGCACGAGCGCCACGTACAACGTCTACTTCTTCGTGCGGCTGACGGGCGCGCTGGACGAGGGCGCGCTGGAGCGGGCCCTCCAGGGAGTCGTGGACCGGCACGAAGCGCTGCGCACCACCTTCGCCGCCGTGGACGGCGAGCCGGTGCAGCGCATCGCCCCTTCACTGACGCTGACGCTCCGGCGGGAGGACCTGAGCGGCCGGGAGCAGGCCCTGCGCGAGCACGCGGAAGAAGAGGCGCGCACGCCGTTCGACCTGGCGCGCGGGCCGTTGGTGCGGGCCACGCTGGTGCGGCTGTCGCCGGAAGAGCACGCGCTGCTCTTCGTCACGCACCACATCGTCTGCGACGCGGTGTCGCTGGGGTGGATGGCGAACGAACTGAGCGCGCTCTATGCCGCCGCCACCCGGAACGAACCGCCCCGGCTGCCGGAGCTGCCGGCGCAGTACGCGGACTTCGCGCACTGGCAGCGCCAGACGCTCACCGGTGACTTCCTGGAGGCCGAGCGCGCGTGGTGGAAGGAGCGGCTTTCGGGCGCGCCTCCCGCGCTGGAGCTGCCCACGGACCGGCCGCGGCCTCCGCGTCAGACGTCCCGGGGCGCGGTGTACCGCCTGCCCATGCCGCAGGCCCTGGCCACGGGCATCCGCGAGCTGAGCCGCAAGGCGGCCGTCACGCCGTACATGGCGCTGCTGGCGGCGTTCCAGGTGCTGCTGTCGCGCTACAGCGGCCAGGAGGACCTGGTGGTGGGAACGCCCGTGGCGGGGCGCGGGCGGCGGGAGGTGGAGCGGCTCATCGGCTTCTTCGCCAACACGCTGGCGCTGCGACTGGACACGTCCGGCGACCCGACGTTCCTCGCGCTGCTCGGCCGCGTGCGCGAGGTGTGCCTGGGCGCATACGCGCATCCGGACATGCCCTTCGAGCAGTTGGTGGACCTGCTCGTGCCGCAGCGCGACCCCAGCCGCTCACCGCTGTTCCAGGCGATGTTCGTGCACGTGAACTCGCCGTGGGCCGCGCTCAAGTGGCCCGGCCTCACCGTGACGGAGCTGGACTTCGAGCCCGGCGTCGCGCGCTTCGACATCACCCTCTTCCTCTACGACGACCCCAGCGGCCTGGAGGCGCGCTGGGAATACAACGCGGACCTCTTCGACGAGGCGACGGTGGCGCGCATGGCCGCGCACTATGCGCGCCTGCTGGAGGGCGCCGTCGCGAAGCCGGAGTCCCCCGTGTCCCTGCTGCCGCTGCTGACCGCGCGCGAGCGGGAACGCGCGGTGATGGATTGGAACGACACCGGCGCGGACGTGCCGCTGCATCCCGGCGTGCACGCCCTCTTCGAGGCCAGCGTGCGCCGCGCTCCGGACGCCATCGCAGTGCGCTTCGGGGAGGCGAGCCTCACGTACGCGGAGCTGGACCGGCGGGCCAACCGCGTCGCCCATGCGCTGCGCCAGCGCGGCGTGACGCCGGACACGGCGGTGGGGCTGTGCGTGGACCGCTCGCTGGAGCTGGCGGTGGGCGTGCTGGGCATCCTCAAGTCGGGCGCGGCCTACTGCCCGTTGGATCCGGCCTATCCGCCGGAGCGGCTGGCGCTGATGCTGGAGACGTCGCGCGCGAAGGTGCTCGTCACGCGGCGCTCCCTGGCGTTGGAGCTGCCGGAGGGCGGCGCGGAGCGGCTGTTCCTGGAGGACGGTCTCTCCACGCCGGACACCGCGCCCACGCCCGCGGGCGGACCAGACACGCTGGCCTACGTCATCTTCACGTCGGGCTCCACGGGCGTGCCCAAGGGCGTGGCGATGCCGCACCGCCCGCTCTTCAACCTCATCCAGTGGCAGGTGCGCCGCTCCACCGCGCCCCGGGGCCGCACGCTCCAGTTCTCCGCGCTGAGCTTCGACGTGTGCTTCCAGGAGATGCTGCCCACGTTCGCCGCGGGCGGGGAGCTGGTCCTCGTCTCGGAGGACACGCGGCGCGACGGACGGGCCCTGCTCACGTTGATGCGCGACCAGGGCGTGGAGCGCATCTTCCTGCCCTTCGTCGCCTTGCAGCACCTGGCGGAGGTGGCGGACTCGGACGGCCTGCTGCCCACGTCGCTCAAGGAGATCAACACCGCGGGCGAGCAGCTCCGGATGACGCCCGCGCTGCGGCGGCTGCTCCACGCGCTGGATGGGTGCGTGCTGGACAACCACTACGGCCCCACGGAGACGCACGCGGCCACGGCCCACGTGCTGAAGGGCAACCCGGACGCGTGGCCGGACCTGCCGCCCATTGGCCGTACCATCACCAACGCTCGCACGTACCTGCTGGATGCCCGGTGGGAGCCGGTGCCCGTGGGCGTTGCCGGCGAGCTGTACATCGGCGGTGCGGGGCTGGCGCGCGGATACCTGCATCGGCCGGACCTCACGGCGGAGCGCTTCCTGCCGGATCCGCTGAGCCCGCATCCGGGCGCGCGGATGTACCGCGCGGGTGACTTCGCGCGGTACCTGCCGGACGGCACGCTGGAGTTCCTGGGCCGGCGTGACGCCCAGGTGAAGATCCGCGGCTATCGCATCGAGCTGCCGGAGGTGGAGGCGGCGGTGGCGAAGCTGCCGGGCGTGAAGGACGTCGCGGTCATCGCGCGGGAGGACGCGGCACGGGGCAAGCACCTGGTGGCCTACGTGGTGACGCAGCCCGGAGCGGACGTGGACGCGGGCGGGCTCAAGGCGGTGCTCCGCGACCGGCTGCCGGAGTACATGGTGCCCGCGGCCTTCGTGTTGCTGGACGCGTTCCCCCTCACTCCCAGCGGCAAGCTGGACCGGCGCGCCCTGCCCGCTCCGGACGACGACGCGGACTCGGCCCAGGCCTTCGTGCCCCCGCGCACGCCCCTGGAGACGGAGGTCGCGGGAGTCTTCGCCGCGCTCCTGCGCCTTCCGCGCGTGGGCGCGCACGACCACTTCTTCGAACGGGGCGGCCACTCCCTCCTGGCGACCCAGGTCACCGCGCGGCTGCGCGACCGGCTCCAGGTGGAACTGCCGGTGCGGGTCCTGTTCGAAAACCCCACCGTGGAGGAGCTGGCCGCCCACCTGGCCTCGCTGAGGCCGACGGAGGACGGGGAAGCGCCGCCGCTCGTGCCGAGCCCGCGCGACGAGGTCCCGCCGCTGTCCTCGGCCCAGGCGCGCCTGTGGTTCCTCACCCGGATGGATCCGGACGGCTTCTCGTACAACCTGCCCTGGTTCACGCGCTGGAGCGGGCCGCTGGATGACGGCGCGCTGGAGCAGTGCCTCCAGGCGCTCGTGCGGCGTCACGAGGCGCTGCGCACCACCTTCGTGGAACACCTGGGCCAGCCGGTGCAGCGCATCGCCCCGGCGCTGCACATGCCGCTGCGGCGCGAGCGCGTGTCCTCGGAGGCGGAGCTGTCACGGCGCGCGGAGGCGGAGGTGCGCCTTCCCTTCGACCTGGCCCGGGGACCGCTCGTGCGCGCGACGCTGGTGCACGTGCGGGACGGGGAGCACGCCCTGCTCGTCACCTTCCACCACATCATCTGCGACGGCTGGTCGCTGGGCGTGTTGGAGCGCGAGCTGACGGCGCTCTACCGCGAGGCCACCGGCGGCGGCGCGGCGAAGCTTCCGCCCCTGTCCCTCCAGCCCGCGGACTTCGCGCGCTGGCAGCGGCAGTCGTGGGCGAGCGCGGGGGTGGAGGCGCGGCTCGGGTGGTGGAAGGCCCGGCTCCAGGACGCACCGGCCTTCCTCGACCTGCCCACGGACCGGCCGCGCCCGGCGGTGCAGACCTTCGAGGGCGCGCACCTGTCCCAGAAGGCGTCGCCCGCGCTGTCGCGGGCCCTGGAGGCGCTGGCGCAGCAGGAGGGCGCCACCTCCTTCATGCTGCTGCTGGCGGGCTTCCACGCCCTGCTTGCCCGCTACAGCGGCCAGCATGACGTCGTCATCGGCGCACCTCTCGCAGGCCGCGAGCGCCAGGAGTTGGAGGGGCTGGTCGGCTTCTTCATCAACACGGTGCCGCTGCGTATCACCGCGCCCCAGGACGCGAGCTTCCGCGACCTGGTGGGCCGCGTCCGCGACCTCACGCTGGAGGCCTTCGCCCACCAGGACATGCCCTTCGAGCAGCTGGTGCGCTCGCTCCAGTCCGAACGCGACCCCAGCCGCGCGCCGCTGTTCCAGGTGATGTTCGTACTCCAGAACGCCGGAGGCCCCGCGGCGTGCGCCCTCCCGGATGTGTCCGTGGCGCCGATGGATGTCGAGACGGGGATGGCGAAGTTCGACCTCACCCTCTTCGCCCAGCCGTCCGCCGAGGGCCTGGACTTCGTCTGGGAGTACAACACCGCCCTCTTCGAGGAAGCGACCGTCGCGCGCATGGCGGAGCACTACACGCGCCTGCTCGCGGCCGCCGTCGCCCGGATGGAAGAACCCGTGGCACGGCTCCCGCTGCTCACCGACGAGGAGCGCCAGCGGCTGCTGTTCACCTGGAACGACACCCACGCTGACCCTCCGCGCGAGGCGTCGCTCACCTCGCTCTTCGAGGAGCAGGCCCGGGAGAGGCCCCAGGCCATCGCGGTGGAGTTCGAGGGCCGCCAGCTGACGTACGCGGAGCTGGACGCACGCGCGAATCAACTGGCGCACCACCTGCGCGCGCTCGGCGTGGACGTGGGCACGCCGGTGGGCCTGTGCACAGGTCGCTCGCTGGAGATGGTCGTGGCCACGCTGGCCATCCTCAAGGCGGGCGGCGCCTACGTCCCGTTGGATCCGGCCTATCCCACCGAGCGACTGCTCTTCATGGCCCGGGACACGCGCCTGCCGGTGCTGCTGGCCCAGCCCGGCCAGGAGGCGAAGCTCGCGGCGCTGGAGGCGCGCGTGGTGCCGCTGGAGCCGTCGTGGGACGCCTTCGCGAACGAGTCCACCCGAGCGCCGCGCATCACCGTCCCCGCGGACGCGCTGGCGTACGTCATGTACACGTCCGGCAGCACCGGCCGGCCCAAGGGCGTGTGCATCCCGCACCGGGGCGTGGTGCGGCTGGTGAAGGGGACGACGTACGCGCGCTTCGGCCCGGACGAGGTCCTCCTCCAACTGGCGCCCATCTCCTTCGACGCGTCGACGCTGGAGCTGTGGGGCGCGCTCCTGCATGGCGCGAAGCTGGTGGTCGCCCCCGCGCATCAGCCCTCGCTGGAGGAGCTGGCCGGGATGCTGGAGCAGCAGGGCATCACCACGCTGTTCATCACCACGGCCCTCTTCAACCAGATGGCGATGTTCCAGCCCCAGGCGCTCGCGCGCGTGCGGCAGGTGATGACGGGCGGCGAGGCCATGTCCCCGCTGGCCGCGCGACAGGTGCGCGAGGCCGGCCGGGACGTCATCAACGCCTATGGCCCCACGGAGAACACCGCCTTCTCCACCGTTCATCCGCTGGAGGGCACGGTGGACGACGGGCGCCCCGTGCCCATCGGCCGGCCCATCACCCATACGCAGGCCTATGTGCTGGACGCGCTGGGCGCGCCGGTGCCGGTGGGCGTGGCGGGCGAGCTGTACCTGGGCGGCGATGGCCTCGCGTGGGGCTACATGCAACAGCCCGCGCAGACCGCGGAGCGCTTCGTGCCGCATCCGTTCAGCACGACGCCGGGCGCGCGGCTGTACCGCACGGGAGACCGGGTGCGGTGGCGGCCAGAGGGCGTCCTCGACTTCCTGGGCCGGACCGACTCGCAGGTGAAGGTGCGCGGCTTCCGCATCGAGCCAGGAGAGATCGAGACCGCGCTCAAGGCCTCGCCGGGCGTGGAGGACGCGAGCGTCGTCGTGCGAGAGGACGCTCCCGGCGACAAGCGGCTCGTGGCCTACGTCACCGGCGCTCGCGTGGACGCGGGCGACCTGCGTGCCCACCTGGCCGCGCGGCTGCCGGCGCACATGGTGCCCTCCGCGTTCGTGAAGTTGGAGCGGATGCCGCTGACCCCGTCAGGGAAGGTGGACCGCAAGGCCCTGCCCGCGCCGGAAACGCGGACGGGCCCGGACGCCTACGTGGCGCCGCGCGAGGGTTGGGAGACGCTGGTGGCGGAGCTGTGGGCGCCGCTGCTGGGCGTGCCCCGCGTGGGAGCGCACGACCACTTCTTCGAGCTGGGCGGACACTCGCTGCTCGCCACGCGGGTGGTGTCGCGGCTGAGGGACGTGCTCCAGCGGGACGTGCCGCTGCGCCTGCTGCTGGAGTCCCCGACGGTGTCCCGGTTCGCGGAGCGGCTGGAGGCGCTCCAGAAGGGAGGCCACGGTCCGCCGGTGCCGCCCATCGTCGCGGGGTCGCGGGACAAACCGCGGCCCTTGTCCTTCGCGCAGCAGCGCCTGTGGTTCCTCGCGCGGTTGGATCCGCGGGGGAGCGCGTACAACGTGCCCTTCTTCTTCCACCTCGACGGCCCGCTGGACGTCCCAGCGCTGGAGGGCGCGCTGGATGCGCTCATCCAACGGCATGAGGCCTTGAGGACCACGTTCAGCGACGGCGAGGGCCATCCGGTCCAACACGTCGTGGAGCACCGGCCGTTCACGCTCGCCGTCGAGTCCCTGGACGGGGACGCGCTGCTGCGCTCGCGCGCGGAGGCGGAGGCGAAGAAGCCCTTCGACCTGGAGCGCGGCCCGATGGTGCGCGCCACGCTGGTGCGTACGGCGCCAGAGCGGCACGCGCTGCTGCTGGTCATGCACCACATCGTGTGTGACTTCTGGTCCATCGACATCCTGGTGCGCGAGCTGAAGGCCCTCTACACGGCACGTCACCAGGGCGAACCGCTGACCCTGCCACCCCTGTCCGTGCAGTACCCGGACTTCGCCGCGTGGCAGCGTCAGGTGATGGCGGGCGAGACGCTGGAGGCCCAGCGCGCGTGGTGGAAGCAGCACCTGGAAGGCGCTCCGCCGACGCTGGAGCTGCCCACCGACCGGCCACGGCCGACCGTGCAGACCTACCAGGGCCTCCAGCTTTCGCGCCCCCTGCCCGCCTCGATTCCCGCCGCCGTGCAGGCCCTGGCACGCGACGCGGGCGTCACGCCCTTCATGTTGCTGCTCGCGGGATTCCACGCGCTGCTCGCTCGGCACAGCGGACAGGACGACCTCGTCATCGGCACGCCCATCGCGGGGCGCGGTCAGCGCGAGGTGGAGAACCTCATCGGCTTCTTCACCAACACCCTGGCCCTGCGCGTGGATGCCACTGGCGCGGAGAGCTTCCGCGCGCTCCTGGGCCGCGTGCGCGAGGCCTGCCTGGGCGCCTATGCCCACCAGGACATGCCGTTCGAACAGCTCGTGGACGCGCTGGTCCCCACGCGGGACCTGGGCCGCTCGCCGCTGTTCCAGGTCATGTTCGTCTTCCAGAACGGGGGCGCGCCCTGGGAGCTGCCCGGCGTCCACGTCAGCGCCCTGACCTTCGAGCCCGGCATGGCGAAGTTCGACCTCACCCTCTTCGTGCGGGAAGCGCCGGAGGGCGTGTCCATCCTCTGGGAGTACAACACCGCCCTCTTCGACGAGGCCACGGTGGCGCGGTTCGCGGATCACTACACGCGGCTGCTCGAAGGCGCGCTCGCGGCGCCGGACGCGCCCCTGGGCACGCTGCCCATGCTCGCGGACGCGGAGCGGAGACAGCTGGCGGCGTGGGCGCTCCAGCCGGCGGACTATCCCGCCATGCCGGGCATCCACGCGTTCTTCGAGGCCACTGCCTCGCGGACGCCTGAAGCCATCGCGGTGCGCTTCGGAGATGAGGCGCTCACCTACGGAGAGCTGGAGCGGCGCTCGAACCAGCTCGCGCACCACCTGCGCGGCCTGGGCGTGGGGGCGGACGTCCGCGTGGGCATCCACCTGCGGCGCTCGCTGGAGTTGCTCGTGGCGGTGCTGGGCACGCTCAAGGCGGGAGGGGCCTACGTCCCCCTGGATCCGGCCTATCCGCCGGAGCGGCTCACCGCGATGCTCCAGGCCTCGGGCGCGGCGGTGCTGCTCACCACGCACGAGCTGCGCGAGGTCCTGGGGGCCAGTGCGGCGCGAGTGCTGGAGCTCGACACGCGGACGGAAGCCCTGGCCCGGGAACCCGACACGCGGCCAGAATCCCGAGGCAACGCGCAGGCGCTCGCCTACGTCATCTTCACCTCCGGCTCCACCGGCACGCCCAAGGGCATCGCGATGCACCACGCGGCGCTGGTGAACCTGCTGCACTGGCAGCTGGGGGACTCGGTGGCGCCCGGGGCGCGCACGCTCCAGTTCTCCGCGCTGAGCTTCGACGTGTCCTTTCAGGAACTGTTCGCGACCTGGGCCGCGGGCGGTGAGCTGGTGCTGCTCACCGACGAGGTCCGCCGCGATGCCAGCCAGCTGCTGGCCCTGCTGGAGGGCGCGGGCATCGAGCGGTTCTTCATGCCCTTCGTCGCGCTCCAGAACCTGGCGGAGGTGGCCGAGCGTGAGGGCACCTTCCCCACGCGCGTCCGGGAGATCATGGTCGCGGGCGAGCAGCTGCGCATGACTCCGGCGATCCGCCGCTTCATGAAGCGCACGGGCGCGGTGCTGCACAACCACTACGGCCCGTCCGAAGCCCACGCGGTGACGTCACTGTCGATGAAGGGAGATCCGGACACCTGGCCGGCGCTGCCCTCCATCGGCCGGCCCCTGATCAACGTGCCCGTGCACGTGCTGGACGCGAACCTCCAGCCGGTGCCCCGCGGCGTCACGGGCGAGCTGTACGTGGGCGGCGTGCAGGTCTGCCGCGGATACCTGAACCAGCCCGGCCTCACCGCCGACCGCTTCATCCCGGATCCGCTCGGCGCCACGCCCGGAGGCAGGCTGTACCGCACGGGCGACTGGGCGCGGCACCTTCCGGACGGCACGCTGGAGTACCTGGGCCGGCGCGACGCGCAGCTCAAGGTGCGCGGCTTCCGCATCGAACTGGGAGAGATTGAAGCAGCGCTGGCGCAGCACCCGTCGGTGCGCGACTGCGTCGTCGACGCGAGGGATGACGGAAGCGGCCAGAAGCAGCTGGTGGGCTGGGTGGTGGATGCCGGAGGGAAGTCCCTGGACACCGGAGCGCTGCGAAGCTTCCTGCGACAGCGGCTGCCGGAATTCATGGTGCCCGCGCGCTGGGTCGCGATGGAGCGGTTCCCGCTGACGCCCTCGGGCAAGGTGAACCGCAAGGCGCTGCCCGCACCGGAGGCAGGCCGCGAGCCCACGCGAACCCTGGTGGGCCCCCGCACGCCCCTGGAGCTCCAGCTCGTGCGCATCTGGGAGGAGGTGCTGGGCGTGCATCCCATCGGCGTGCGCGACAACTTCTTCGAGCTGGGCGGCCACTCGCTGCTGACGCTGCGCGTGCAGTCGGCCATCCACGCCCGGCTGGGCCGGACGCTGCCGGTGGCGGCGCTCTTCCAGAACGCCACCGTGGAGCACCTCGCGGGCCTGCTCCGGGACGCGGCGCCCTGGACACCTCGGGTCGCGCTCCAGAAGGGCAAGAAGGGCGTGCGTCCCTTCTTCTGCGTCCATGCCGTGGGCGGCAGCGTCGTGCCCTACGCGGAGCTGGCGCGGGCGCTGGGACCGGAGCAGCCGTTCTACGGACTTCAGGCCCGGGGCCTGGACGGCGAGGGCCCTCCTTGCGACTCCATTCCGGAGATGGCGGCCCTGTACGTGCGCGCGGTGCGAGAGGTCCAACCGCACGGCCCCTACCTGCTGGGCGGCTGGTCCATGGGCGGCAGCGTCGCGTGGGAGATGGCCCACCAGCTGCGGCGTGAAGGCGAGACGGTGGCGTTGCTCGCGCTGCTGGACACCTCCGCGAGCCTGCACTTCGGCAACCCGGACGACATGAACGCGAAGGCGCGGCTGAGCGCGCTGTTCCTGGAGGACCTGCTGCGCGCCTCGGGCCAGCCGCTGCCGCCGAATGAAGGGCTCTCACCTGGCCGGTGGATGGACGTGCTGGAAGAGGCCAGCCAGCCGCTCTTCGCCGCGGAGCAGTCGCTGCGCCAACTGCGCCACGCGTTCGAGGTCCACCTGAACGCGGGCTGGGTCTACGAACCGCCCCCGGCCAGCGGCCCCTTCACCCTCTTCGAAGCGGAAGCCTCCCGCTGGGACCACGGCTGGGCCGCCTACGCACCCGGCGGACTGGACGTGCACACGGTGCCCGGAGACCACTACTCCTTCCTCAAGCCTCCCCATCTCCAGGTGCTGGCCGCCAGGCTGCGCGACGCGCTCGCGAAGGCCCAGGAGCCCTGACAGCGCTCACGGCTCCGAGCGCGAGGCACTTCGGACATGGAATGACCACCCGATGGGATTGATGGGCACGGAAGCTTCCGCGCCCGGTGTCTCGCGGGTCACGCGGATGAGGCGGGCGCTCGGGGCCCAGTCGCGCTCGGGGCCCCACGGCTCGAAGGTCCACCGTGGAAGGGCCAGCACCATCACGGCGACGCACAGGCCCGCGCCGAAGAGGGACCGGAACCTCGCCAGCGCCGCCACCCAGAGGACGACGCCCGCCGGGAGCGCGAACAGCATGTAGCGGTCCTCCACCACGCCCGGGTCCCGGAACGCGCCGAACGTGGGGTACTCGGCGGATCCGGAGCGCACGTACCAGGTGAGCGGGATCAACAGGAAGACGCACGCGCAGGCGGCCAGCAGCAACACGCGAGGACGCGCGGGCACCCGGCGAATGCCCAGGACGAGCACGGCGATGAACCCGCACGCCACCGCGATCCGCACCGCGAGCGGCCGGCGGAAGTAGGACAGCGTCCCTCCGTCGCCCAGCACCGGGTGCAGCACGTAGCGGACGTTGAACGTGTGCCAGAGGTGCTCGGCCATGCGGGAGAGCGGCCAGTGGGCGAAGTCCGAAGCAGGCATACCCGACTGACGGAAGAGCACCATGTTCACCCCCGCCGGCACGGTCAGCACCGCCACCGCCAACCCCTCCCAGAGCACCTCGCGCGCGGGCCGGCCGTCGCGCCACCGCATCACGCCACGCAAGAGGAAGACCGGCGCGAGCAACACGCTCTCGCCCGCGCTCGAGGCCCCCGCGAGCAACACCAGCCCGTCGGCCAATCCCAGCGGGCGGTCCAGGTCCTGGAGCGCCACCAGCATGGCTCCATAGAAGAGGACGGAGTGGAGGTTGGCGAGGTTGCCCGTCACCTCCCAGGTTCCCGGCAGGAAGCAGAACGCCACGGCGGTGAAGAGCCGCACGCCGTCATGCGGCACCAACCAGCGGTAGCGCTCCCGCGCGATGAGCGCGAACACGGCCGCGTTGATGGCCAGGGTGACGAACGCCAGCCCGAGCGCGAACGCCTCGATGGGCAGGAGCGACAGGCCCCAGGCCACCAGCCGGGGAACGACGTGCAGATAACCCGCGTAGGGCTTGAACGTGGCGCCAAGGCCGTGCGCGAGCGCATCCGACAGGAACACCGCGCCATCTTCCGCCCACAGGTGCGCCTGGAGGATCCGCGCGTGCGAGCGCAGCACCAGCACCGCGAAGCACAACCCCAGCGCCGTCGCATACGAGGCGCGCAGGCGCTCCCATCCCAGGTCGATGGGACGACGGAGCAGGTGTACCCACCGGGAGAATGAGTCAGTCATCGCTGGCGCCCCTATACCATCCGCCCCGCTCCTGGACGGCCCCCCGGTGCACGACGGGGCCGGCACGGCGCCGGTCCCGCCTCGCGCGAAGGGCTACAGCGCTTCCAGCCGGAACTGCTGGCAGTCGTTGTTGGACCAGGTCCACTGCTGGAGCAGCGTACCGTCACCGCTGCCCTGCAGGCAGCCCGTCACGTCCAGCACCTTGCCGCTGTGGCGAGCCTCCAGCCGGACATAGCCATTGCCCAGGTCCACCGGCTTGAACTGCGGGTTGCTCCCGCCGCCGTAGGACCACTGCTGGAGCCCCGCGCCGTCCGCAGTGCTCACGTCCTTCACGTCCAGCGCCTTGCCGCTGTGGCGCGACACGAAGCGGTAGTAGCCGCTGTCCGTTGCCTCCATCGACCACTGCTGGCTGGTGCCCGTGTGGCAGGCCCACTGGTGGATGATGGCGCCGTCCGCCGTGCTGGGGCCGTTGATGTCCACGCACCGGCCGGAGGCCTTGTTCACCAGCCGGTACGCCCCCGTGCCGCCGCCCGTGCCCTGCGCCACGGAGTAGACGGCGTTGAGCAGCGACGTGCTCCCGGACGTGTCCTGGGACAGCTTCGAGTACTGCAGCGTGTTCACGTCCCCCGCCCACGTCGGCAGGTAGCCCACCACGCGCGTGGACAGCGCGGCCGCCTCCACCTGCCCCACCGGCTCCCCGGCGGCAGGAGCGTCCTCCGCGCCCGAGCAGCCTCCCAACGATGCGAGAAACACGGCGCCCAGCGCCCACGTCCGGAACGGCGTCGAGGTACGAGACACAGCAGACTCCCGCAAAGGGGCTTGACGGGCTTAACCAGCAAACCCACTAAGCAGTTTTGTCCGGAAGACTCAATGACTCATCACTCAGCAGCACCGGCCGCCACCGGCGCGGTAGCGGGCCTGGAGGCGGTCGTTGAAAAACTCCGCGTAGGTCATCACCGGCCGGTCCGGATGGTGACGGCGCATGTGGGCGACGTAGGTGCGGAGGCCTCCCGCTGGGACCACGGCTGGGCCGCCTACGCGCCCGGCGGACTGGACATGCACACGGTGCCCGGAGACCACTACTCCTTCCTCAAGCCTCCGCATCTCCAGGTGCTCGCCGCCAGGCTGCGCGACGCGCTCGCGAAGGCACAGGAGCCCTGAGCGCGATCACGGCCCGGGGCGCGAGGCGCCTCGGATCCGCATCGCCCATCCCTTGGGATTGATGCGCACGCTCGCCTCCGCCCCTGGCGTCTCGCGGACCTCTCGGATGCGTCGGGCGGTCTGGGCCCAGTCGCGCTCGGGCCCCCACGGCTCGAAGGTCCAGCGTGGATGGGCCAGCACCACCACGCAGACGCACAGGCCCCCGGCGAAGACGGTCCGGATCCGCCCCAGCGCCGCCACCCAGAGGGTGAGCCCCGCCGGGAGCGCGAACAGCATGTAGCGGGCATCCATCACGTCCGGATCGCGGAGCACGCCGAACGTGGGAAATTCAGCCGCGTCGGCGCGCACATACCAGGTGAGCGGGATCAACACGGAGACGCAGGCGCAGGCGGCCAGCAGCAACACGCGCGGACGCGCGGGCAACCGGCGAAGCCCCAGGACGAGCACGGCTGCGAACCCGGACACCACCGCCATCCGCACCGCGAACGGCCAGAAGAAATAGGCTATCGCCCCTCTGTCGCCCAGCACCGGGTGCAGCACATAGCGGTCGTTGAGCGTGATCCAGAGGTGCTCCGCCATGCGGGACAGCGGCCAGGTGGGGAAGTCCGCGGCGGGCAAGTCGGCCTGGCGGAGGAGCACCGCGTTCACCCCGGCCGGCACGGTCAGCACCACCGCCGCCAGTGCCTCCCCCACCACTTCGCGCAGGGGCCGGCCATCGCGCCACCGCATCACCCCGCGCAGCAGGAAGACCGGCGCCAGCAACACGCCTTCGCCCGCGCTCGTGGCCGCCGCGAGCAGCACCAGCCCGTCGGCGAATCCCAGCGGGCGGTCCAGGTCCTGGAGCGCCACCAGCATGGCTCCGTAGAAGAGGACGGAGTGGAGGTTGGCGAGGTTGCCCGTCACCTCCCAGGTGCCCGACAGGAAGCAGAACGCCACGGCGGTGAAGATCCGCACGCCATCATGGGGCACCAGCCAGCGGCAGCCGTCCCGCGCGATGAGCGCGAACAGTGCCGCGTTGAGGGCCAGGGTGACGAACGCCACCCCCAGCGCGAACGCTTCGAGGGGCAGGAGCGCCACACCCCACGCGAGCAGTCGCGGGACGACATGCAGATAGCCCGCATAGGGCATGAACGTGGCGCCCAGGCCGTGCTCGAGCGCATCCGCCAGGAACCTCCATCCGTCTTCCGCCCAGACGTGCGCCTGCGCGAGCCGGGCGTGCGAGCGCAACAGCAGCAACGCGAAGCACATCCCGAGCGCCGTCGCATACGGGGAGCGCAGGCGCTCCCACCCCAGGTGGATGGGACGACGGAGCAGGCGTCCCCACCGGGCGAATGAGTCAATCATCGAGGGCACCCCTATACCATCCGCTCCGATCCCCGTGCACGGCGGGGCCGGCGCGGCGCCGGTCCCGCCTCCCTCCAAGGGGCTACAGCGCTTCCAGCCGGAACTGCTGGCAGTCGTTGTTGGACCAGGTCCACTGCTGGATGAGCGTGCCGTCACCGCTGCCCTGCTGGCAGCCCGTCACGTCCAGCACCTTGCCGCTGTGGCGAGCCTCCAGCCGGTGGTAGCCGTTGCCCAGCGCCACCGGCTTGAACTGCTGGTTGCTCCCGCCGCCGTAGGACCACTGCTGGAGCCCCGCGCCGTCCGCCGTGCTCACCTCCTTCACGTCCAGCGCCTTGCCGCTGTGGCGCGACACGAAGCGGTAGTAGCCGCTGTCCGTCGCCTCCATGGACCACTGCTGGCTCGCGCCCGTGTGGCAGGCCCACTGGTGGATGATGGCGCCGTCCGCGGTGCTGGGACCGTTGATGTCCACGCACCGGCCAGAGGCCTTGTTCACCAGCCGGTACGCCCCCGTGCCGCCCGTGCCCTGCGCCACGGAGTAGATGGCGTTGAGCAGCGACGTGCTCCCGGACGTGTCCTGGGACAGCTCCCAGATCATCACGCCGCCGTTCTGCTTCCCCAGCTGCGTCTTCGCCTGGATGGTCGAGATGCCGTTGTAATAGACGTCCCCCACGTTGTCCTTGTAGGGCGCCTGCGAGTCGCGGGCGACGAGCTCCGAATAGCCCACGTAGCTCGACGGCGAGCGCCCGTAGAACGGCACGCCCAGCACCGCCTTCGACGCCGGCAGCCCGCGCCCCTTCCAGTAGTTCAGCGACTGGACCGCCAGGTCATACGTCGAATGCGGCTGCCCGCCGTCGTACGCCATGATGTTGAGGAAATCGACGTCGCTGAACACGGACGCCTGCACGCCGCCGCCCGTGTAGCCGTTGGCCACCACCGCCGCCGTGAGCAGCTTGCCCCGGCTGTGCATGGCCGTGCCCAGCTCGCGCATCAGCGCCGCGTAGTTGTTCCCCGACGTGCCGGGGTCCGGGTACTCCCAGTCGATGTCCACGCCGTCCAGCCCGGCCGCGTTGACGAAGTTCACCACCGTGTTCACGAACGCAGTGCGAGTGCTCGCGTTGGCCGCCATCTGCTCGAAGCCGCTGTCGTTGCCGTCGTTCCAGCCGCCTACGGCGATGAGCACCTTCACACCCTGCGCATGCGCCTGCGTCACCAGTGAGCGCAGCCGAGCGTCAGAGCTGCTCACCCCCGTGAGCCCACCGGACGCCGTGGGCAACGCGAACGCGTAGTTGATGTGAGACAGCTTCGAGTACTGCAGCGCATTCACATCCCCCGCCCACGTCGGCAGGTAGCCCACCACGCGCGTGGACAGCGCGGCCGCCTCCACCTTGCCTACCGGCTCCCCAACGACAGGAGCGTCCTCCGGGCCCGAGCAGCCTCCCAACGATGCGAGAAACACGGCGCCCAGCGCCCACGTCCGGAACGGCGTCGAGGTACGAGACACAGCAGACTCCTGCGAAGGGGTTGAACGGGCTTGACCCGTAAAACCCACTAAGCAGTTTCATCCGGAAGACTCAACGACTCATCCGCTCAGCAGCACCGGCCGCCACCTCCGCGGTAGCGGGCCTGGAGGCGGTCGTTGAAAAACTCCGCGTAGGTCATCACCGCTTTGTCCGGATGGTGACGGCGCATGTGGGCGACGTAGGTGTCGTAATCCGGCACGCCAATCATCGACCGCGCGGTGCGCACGGCCTGCCGCCAGCCGCGCTGGAGCGCCTGCGTGAGTGCGCGCCTCACGGCTTCACCGGGACAGCGGCGGCCACGTAGGGCGTCTCGTGCGACGTGGGCACCGGCGAGGCCCGGGCCCGGAGCGCCGCGCGCACGCCGAAGAGGATGGTCGCCACCACCACGCCCATGAAGAACACGGTGAGGCCTGCATCCAGGTAGTCATTGTGGATGATGGCCTCCATCTCCTCCACGGACTTCGCCGGGGCGATGAGGCGCCCTTCGGCCACCGCCTGGGAGAAGGCCCGCGCGTGGGCCACGAAGCTCACGCGCACGTCACCGCCGAACACCTTCTGGAAGCCGGCGGTGAGCGTGCACAGCACCAGCCACGCGGCGGGGATGCCGGGCACCCAGACGTAGCGCTCGCGCTTCATCTTCACCAGCGCCACGCAGCCCAGCGTGAGCGCCACCGCGGCGAGCATCTGGTTGGCGATGCCGAACAGCGGCCACAGCGTGTTGATGCCGCCCAGCGGATCCACCACGCCCTGGTAGAGGAAGTAGCCCCAGGCGGCCACGCACAGCGCGGTGGCCAGCAGGTTCGCGCCCCAGGACTCCGTGCGCTTGAGCGGCGCGTACACCAGGCCCGCCAGCTCTTGAATCATGAAGCGCCCCACGCGCGTGCCGGCGTCCACGGTGGTGAGGATGAAGAGGGCCTCGAAGAGGATGGCGTAGTGGTACCAGAAGGCCATCATCCCCTTCCCGGACACCAGCCCGTGGAGGATCTGCGCCATGCCCACCGCCAGCGTGGGCGCGCCACCCGCGCGGGAGAGGATGGTCGTCTCACCGATGTCGCGCGCCGTCTGCTCCAGCACCTCCGGGGTGACGACGAAGCCCCACTGGCTGAGCGTCGCCGCCGCCTGCGCCGCTTCGGTGCCGATGAGCGCCGCGGGCGAGTTCATGGCGAAGTAGACGCCCGGCTCCAGCACCGACGCGGCGATGAGCGCCATGATGGCCACGAAGGCCTCCATCAACATGGCGCCGTAACCCACGAGCTTCGCGTCGCCCTCCGTGGCGAGCATCTTTGGCGTGGTGCCGGACGCGATGAGCGAGTGCCACCCGGACACCGCGCCGCACGCGATGGTGATGAAGAGGAACGGGAAGAGGCTGCCGGAGAACACCGGGCCGGAGCCGTCCACGAACCGCGTCACCGCCGGCATCTTCAAGTGCGGCGCCGCCAGCACGATGCCCACCGCCAGCAGCAGCACGGTGCCAATCTTGAGGAAGGTGGACAGGTAGTCGCGCGGCGCGAGCAACAGCCACACCGGCAGCACCGCCGCGCAGAACCCGTAGCCGATGAGCAGCCACGCCAGCGTGCGGCTGTCGAAGGTGAACCAGGGGCCCCAGGTGGCGGACTCGGAGACCTGGCCACCCAGCCAGATGCTGAGCATCAGCAGCACGAAGCCGACGATGGACACCTCCAGCACCTTGCCGGGCCGCACGTAGCGCAGGTACAGGCCCATGGCCACCGCGATGGGGATGGTCATCGCCACGGTGAAGGTGCCCCACGGGCTGTGCGTCAGCGCCTTCACCACGACCAGCGCCAGCACCGCGAGGATGATCATCATGATCATCAGCACGCCCACCATGGCCGTCACGCCGGCCGCGGGCCCCAGCTCCATGCGCACCATGTCGCCCAGCGACTTGCCGTCGCGGCGCACGGACAGGAACAGCGTCACGAAGTCCTGCACCGCGCCGGCCACCACCACGCCCGCCAGGATCCACAGCGTGCCGGGCAGGTAGCCCATCTGCGCCGCCAGCACCGGGCCCACCAGCGGACCCGCGCCCGCGATGGCCGCGAAGTGGTGGCCGAACACGACCCACCGGTCCGTGGGCACATAGTCCAGGCCGTCGTTGCGGCGCTCGGCGGGGGTGGCGCGAGACGGGTCCACCTGGAGCGCTTTTTCGGCAATGAAACGGCCGTAGAAGCGATATCCCAGCATGAAGACCGCGACCGAGGCGACCACCAGCCAGATGGCACTGATGGACTCTCCCCGGTGCAGCGCCACCACGCCCAGACAGAAGGCCCCGACCAGCGCCAGGGCCACCCATCCCAACTTCCGAGCGACTCCACCCATGATGTCTCCCATCAGCGGGCAGGCCACCCCTACCCCGCGCGCGGTTTATAGCGCACGCCCCGCGTCCACCCGTTCCGCTCGCGGCGGGGTGTCGGGTGGTGACGGTCAGCGCGGGCGAGGTCCTCACGCTGGCCCTCCGAGCGCTCCCGAACGTCGTCCATGTAGGCACGGCCACGCGGGGCGCGTTCTCCGACATGCTCGTCAAGCCGCTGCCCAATGGATGGACGGTGCACCTGTCGAACGAGCACTACGCCGACGCACAGGGCCAGGACTACGAAGCCCGCGGACTGCCGCCACAGCGGCCACTGGATGTCTTCGGAGACGGCAAGGACCTCTGGCACACCCACGCGCTCGCCCTCCGTGCGCTGGCGGATTCGCTGGTGCCCCCGGAGGCGAAGCCCACGCCGTAGGAAGCAGGCAGCCTGTCACCTCGTGCCCTCAGGGCCGGGGCGACCTACCTCTCATGCGGAAGCCTTCACCTCCGTTCGAAGAGGAGCACGTCCGATGCCGACCCGGTCCCCCACTCGCAAGAGCGTCACGCGCACGCGGCGCCTGAAGGATCCGAAGGGCGGCCTCACCGCTGCGGGCCGCGAGTGGTTCCGCGAGAAGGAAGGCTCAAACCTCAAGCCCGGCGTGAAAGGCAAGGCGGACACGCCGGAGAAGATGCGCAGAAAGGGCAGCTTCCTGCGCCGCCACTTCGCGCACCCGCGCGGGCCCATGGTGGACGACAAGGGCAAGCCCACGCGCCTCGCCCTGTCCGCTCGCGCCTGGGGCGAACCCGTGCCGAAGGACAACGCGGGAGCGAAGCGGCTCGCCACCAAGGGTACGAAGCTGCTGGAGCGCTACCACGCGGCGCAGGAGCGCGCGAAGCCCGCCGCCAAACGCTCCGGCGCCAAGAAGACGCGGACCGCCGTGCGACGGCGAAGAAGCGCGATTCCCCCACCGCGAGGAAGACCGCGACCCGGAAGCGCGCGAAGCTTTCCTGAAGCCGCGCCATCGCCTCACCGCCGGAGCGCCCGAGGGACATCTGCCCGAGGAAGCGTGACGTAATCTGACGGTTCGAAGTGCTCCACCCGGTGGCGGAAGGCCGTGGTGGAGCCGGGCCAGAGGGCGGAGTTTCGCCCCGAGGCATCCATGTACCAGCTTCGGCATCCCCCCTGGTTCCACACCGTGCCGGACAGCCGCGCCTCCAGGTCGCGCACGAACGCGTCCTGGGCTCCTGGATCCGGCTCCACGGCGGCGGCGCCCCGGGCCTCCAGGTAGCGCAGCGCGCCCAGCACGTGCTCCACCTGGGCCTCCATCATCAACAGCACGGAGGTGTGGCCCAGGGTGGTGTGGGGCCCCTGAAGCAGGAAGAGGTTGGGGAAACCGCTCACGGTGGTGCCCAGGAAGGCCCGGGGACTGCCCGCCCACACCTGCGCGAGCGTCCGGCCGTCACGGCCGTGGATGTGGTGCCCCATGGGCATGTCCGTCGCCTGGAACCCGGTGCCGAAGATGAGCGTGTCCACCGGATGGACCGCGCCGTCGCCGGTGACGACCGCGTCCTCGCGCACCTCGCGGATGGGCGCGGTGACGACCTCCACGTTCGGGCGCGTGAGGGCCGGCAGATAGTCGTCGGAGACGAGGATGCGCTTGCACCCCATCGTGTACCGGGGCGTGAGCCGGTCGCGGAGCGAAGGGTCCTTCACCGTCTTCAGCATGTGCCGGAGCACCCATGGCTGCGCGAGCCGGAGGATCCACGGGTGCTGGAAGCCCAGGGCCAGGCTTTCGCGCAGGATGCGCAGCGCCCCACGAAGGAGCCACCGCGCGCCCGGCACCCACCGGTACAGGGCCTTTCGCAGGGCGCTGTTGGGCTTGTCGCCCCGGGGCAAGACCCATGCGGGCGTGCGCTGGAAGAGGACGAGCCGGCCCACCTCCGGCTGGATGGCCGGCACGATCTGCACCGCCGACGCGCCCGTGCCCACCACCCCCACCT
>NZ_RAWF01000094.1:0-33396 GCF_003612075.1 Corallococcus sp. CA041A | reverse complement strand
CGTGGCGCGTCCCGCCGTCGTGGAAGCGCCGCGTCCCGCCGTGGCGCCCGTCGCCGCGCGCCCCGCGACTCCAGTCGTGAACGAGGGCCCGCCGCCCATTTCGCGCGTGGGCCGCGACCGGCCTTTGCCGCTGTCCTTCGCCCAGCATCGCCTCTGGTACCTCCAGCAGATGGCGCCCGGCAGCGGCGCCTACAACAACCCGTCGCTCTTCCGCCTCGTCGGGGAGCTGGACGTGGACGCGCTCCAGGCCACGCTGGACGCGCTGGTGGCGCGGCATGAAGTGCTGCGCACCACGTACGCGCTGGAGGGCGACCGCGCGGTGCAGAACATCCACCCGCCGCGCGGCCTGCCGCTCCCGCGCCGCGACGTGGAGGGTGACTCGCCCGAAGCCCGCGAAGCGGAGATGCAGCGCTTCTGCAGGGCCTACGCGCTGTTGCCCTTCGACCTGGATCAGGCCGTGCTGCGCGCGATGCTGCTGCGCCTGGAGCCCCAGGTGCACGTGCTGGCGATCGTCTTTCACCACGCCGTGTCCGACGCGTGGTGCAACATGGTCGTCGCGCACGAGCTGACGGCGAACTACGCCGCGTTCCACGCGGGCCAGCCGTCGCCCCTGACGGAGCTGCCGGTGCAGTACGCGGACTACGCCGTGTGGCAGCGCGCCTGGCTGGAAGGCGGCGTGATGGAGGCGCAGCTCGCCTGGTGGAAGCAGCAGCTGGCCGGGGCGCCCACGCTGGAGCTGCCCACGGACCGGCCGCGTCCCGCGGTCCAGTCCTTCGCGGGCGCGCGGTACCGCTTCGCGTTCCCGGCCGACGTGTCCGCGCCGCTGCTGGCGCTGGGCCGCAAGCAAGGCGCCACGTCGTTCATGGTGCTGATGTCGCTCTTCCAGACGGTGCTGTCGCGCTACTCGGGCCAGGACGACTTCGTGGTGGGAACGCCCATCGCGGGCCGCATGCGCCCGGAGGTCGAGTGGCTGATGGGGTGCTTCATCAACACCCTGCCCTTCCGCTCGAAGCTGTCCGGCCAGCCGTCCTTCGTGGAGCTGCTGGGCCGCGTGCGCACCCAGGCCCTGGAGGCCTACGCGCGCCAGGACGCTCCGTTCGAGCGCGTCCTGGAGACACTCGAGCTCCCTCGCGACCTGAGCCGCACGCCGGTCTTCCAGGCCGTCCTCAACGTGATCAACACGCCGGAGGCCCGGGGCCAGCTGCCGTCGCTGGCACTGAGCCAGGTGGAAGTCCCCAACGACACGGCCAAGTTCGACCTGTCCCTGGAGGTGCTGGAGAGCCGCACGGGCATCGTCTGCCACCTGGAGTACGCCACCGCCCTCTTCGACGCAGCCACCATCGAGCGCATGGCGGAGCACCTGGTGGTGCTCGCGAGGGAGATCATCGCGACTCCGGAAGCATCGCTCGCGACGCTGTCGTTGCTCACGCCGGCCGCCCGCGAACAGGTGCTGCGCGGCTGGAACGACACGCGCGTGGACTTCCCCGCTGGGGCCACGCTGCACCACCTCTTCGAGTCCCAGGCCGAACGCACGCCGGAGACCATCGCGCTCCAGTTCGAGGACCAGCGCCTCACGTACGCGCAGCTCGACGCCCGGGCCAACCAACTCGCGCACCACCTGCGTGCGCGCGGCGTCGGCCCGGAGACCCTGGTGGGCGTCTGCATGGAGCGCTCGCTGGAGATGGTCGTCGCCCTGCTGGGCGTCCTGAAGGCCGGAGCCGCCTACGTGCCGCTGGATCCGGCCACGCCCGCGGAACGGCTCGCCGGGATGTTGGAGGACACCGCCGCGCCCGTGCTCCTGGTGCAAGAGCGCTTCCGTACCGCGCTGCCTCCGAATGCCGCGCACGTCATCGCGTTGGATGAGCAGGCGGACCTGCTCGCGAATGAGTCCACGGCGCGTCCCGTGCCGTTGGCTGGGGATGACTCCCTGGCGTACGTCATCTTCACGTCTGGCAGCACGGGCCGTCCCAAGGGAGCGATGAACGCGCACGCGGGCATCGTCAACCGCCTGCGCTGGATGCAGGGGCGCTACGGCCTGACGCCGTCGGACACGGTGCTGCAGAAGACGCCGTTCAGCTTCGACGTCTCGGTGTGGGAGTTCTTCTGGCCTCTGATGACAGGCGCGCGGTTGGTGCTCGCGAGGCCCGGAGGTCACCAGGAGCCGGACTACCTCGTGGCGCTGATGGCGAGAGAGGGCGTCACGACCGCGCACTTCGTGCCCTCCATGCTGCGAGCCTTCGTGGAAGAGCCCGGCCTGGAGTCCCTGGCGCGTCTGCGCCAGGTGATGTGCAGCGGCGAAGCCCTGCCCGCGGACCTGGTGCTCCGCGCCCAGGCGCGCCTGCCGCACACCACGCTGCACAACCTCTACGGCCCCACCGAGGCCGCCGTGGACGTGACGTCCTGGGAGTGCCCGCGCGACGAAGCCCTGCGAGTCGTGCCCATCGGCCGGCCCGTGGCCAACACGCGCATGCACGTGCTGGATGCCCGCGGTGAACCGGTGCCCGTGGGCATCCCAGGAGAGCTATTCATCGGCGGCGTACAGGTCGGCCGAGGCTACTGGCGCCGCCCCTCGCTCACCGCCGAGCGCTTCATTCCCGACGCCTTCAGTGACACGTCCGGCGCGCGCCTGTACCGCACGGGCGACATCGCCCGGTGGCGCACCGACGGCACGCTGGAATACCTGGGCCGCGCGGACTTCCAGGTGAAGCTGCGAGGCTTCCGCATCGAGCTGGGCGACATCGAAGCCGCGTTGCTCACGCACCCGGAGGTCCGGGAGGCCGTTGCCGTGGTGCGCGAGGACGCGCCCGGTGCGCGGCGCCTGGTCGCCTACGTCGTCTCGGGCGCGGACCTGGATCTGGCCTCGCTGCGGCCCCTCCTGTCGCGGCGGCTGCCCGAGTACATGGTGCCCGCGATCTTCATCCCGTTGCCGGCGCTGCCGTTGACCTCCAGCGGCAAGGTGGATCGCAAGGCCCTGCCCACGCCAGAGGGCCAGCGAGCGGCGACGCGCGAGTACATCGCGCCCCGCACGGAGATGGAGCGGACGCTCGCGGAGGTCCTGGCGCAGGTGCTGCGCGTCGAACGCGTGGGGCTCGATGACAACTTCTTCGAGCTGGGCGGCGACTCCATCATCAGCCTCCAGGCCGTCGCGAGGGCCCGGCAGGCCGGCATCCAGCTGTCTGTCCGCGACCTGTTCCAACATCCGACGCTGGAGGCCCTGGCCTCCGTGGCTCGCGTCAGCGGGGGCCGGCTCGCGGAACAGGGACCGGTGGTGGGCGAGGTGCCGCTCACGCCCATCCAGCGCCAGTTGCTGGAGCGCGATCCCACGCACGCCCATCACTTCAATCAGGTGCTGCTGCTCCAGGCGCGCCAGCCGTTGAAGGCGGCGTGGGTGGAAGAGGCGATCCAGGCATTGGTGGTCCACCACGACGCCCTGCGCATGCGCTTCATGCGTGAGGACGGTGGCGCCTGGCGCCAGCAGGACGCCGCGCCCGATGAGGCCCAGGTTTCCCTGCTCCAGTTTGATCTGTCCGAACTGCCCGCGGAGATGCGCGCGGCGCGGCTGGAGGAGGAGGCCGAGCGCCTCCAGGCTTCGTTCGACCTGGCCCGGCCGCCCCTGCTGCGCGCCGCCCTCTTCCACTTCGACGCCGGACATGAGCAGCGCCTGCTGCTGATCTTCCACCACCTGGTGGTGGACGCCGTGTCCCTGCGGGTGCTTGTCGAGGATTTGGAGACCACCTACCTGCGCTTGCGCGCGGGCCAGTCTCCTGCGCTCCCCACGAAGACGACCTCGTTCCTCGCCTGGGCACGCAGGCTGGAGGTCCACGCGCTGTCCGACGCACTGCATGCGCAGACGTCTCTCTGGCTCGACGAGGCCCGGCGTGACGTAGCGCCGTTGCCCACTGACGGCTCCGGGCCCGGGACCGCGGCATCGCACCGCACCGTGTCCGTGCGGATGGATGCGGAGGAAACGCGGCTGCTGCTCCAGGAGACGCCGGCGGCCTGGCGGGCGCGAATCAACGACGTCCTGCTGACGGCCCTGGCCCTGGCCCTGCGCGAGTGGACGGGCCAGTCGCGCCTGCTCATCGACCTGGAGGGCCACGGTCGAAAGGAGCTCTTCGCGGACGCGGACGTGTCCCGCACCGTGGGGTGCTTCACGTCGCTGACGTCGGCCCTGCTCCAACTGCCGGAGGGCGGATCGACCGGAGACTGCCTGCGCGCGGTGCGCGATTCGCTGTCCACATGGTCCGACCGAGGCATCGGCCAGGGCCTGCCGCGGTTCATGGGGCCCGAGGAGCTCCGCCAGCGGCTCGCGGCCCTGCCGTCCGCGCAGGTGGTCTTCAACGAGTTGAAGCAGCTGGACGGTTCCACCGGCGCCAGCACCCTCTTCGCCCCAGGCACCGAGCCCACCGGCATGACGGTGGCGCCCCGGTCCCATCGCGCTCACGCGCTGTCCATCGACGGCTTCGTCGCGGACGGACAGCTGCGGATGGACTTCGGCTTCAGCCATGAGTGGCATCACACCGCCACCATCGAAGCCCTGGCCCAAGGCTTCACGCGCGCGCTGCGCGAGCTCATCGCCCGACGCAACTCGGAGGACGCGAGCAGGAAGACGCCGAGCGACTTCCCCCTGGCGCGCCTGTCCCAGGCCTTACTGGACGCGGTGCTCGCGGCGCAGGGTCCCACGGTAGAGGACCTGTTCCCGCTCTCCGCGCTCCAGGAGGGCATGCTCTTCCACGCGCTGAATGATCCGGAGTCGGGCTTCTACTTCGAGCAGGCCGCGTGGTCGGTCCACTCGGACGTGGACCTCGCGCTGTTCCAGCGGACATGGCAGACGGCGGTGGACCGCAACCCCATCTTGCGCACGGCCTTCGTGTGGAAGGACCTGGAGACGCCGCTGCAGGCGGTGCATTCACGCGCGGTGATGCCGTTCGAAGCGCATGACTGGCGCCACCTGCCGGAGCCGGAGCAGCAGGTGGGGCTGGAGCGGCTGCTCGCGGAGGATCGCGCGCGCGGCTTCGACGTGTCGCGCGCGCCCCTGTCGCGCATGACGGCGGTGCGGCTGGGGGACGCGCGGTGGCGCTTCGTCTGGAGCCACCACCACCTGCTCTTCGACGGCTGGAGCCTGGGCCTGTTCTTCCAGGAGGTCTTCGCCATCTACGACGCGCTGACCGCCGGGACGCCACTGCCCGCCGCCGGACGTCCGCCGTTCCGGGACTACATCGCGTGGCTGGGCCAGCGCGACGTCGCCGAGGACGAACGCTTCTGGCGCAGCCAGCTGTCAGGCCTGTCGTCGCCCACGCCCCTGCCGTCCGTGCGCCCTCAATCCGCGCAACCCAACGGTACGGTGAATCAGCCCAACCGGGTGCTGACCCTGCCGGAGGCACGCACCACGGCACTGGAGGCCTTCGCCCGGCAACACCGGCTCACGGTCAACACGTTGACGCAGGCGGCGTGGGCCCTGGTGCTGGCGCGCCACGCGGACACGCGCGATGTCCTCTTCGGCACCACGTTCGCGGGCCGGCCGCCGGAACTCGCGGGCTCGGAGGCCATGCTCGGCCTGCTCATCAGCACGCTGCCAGTCCGCGTCGCGCTCCCCGACGAGGACGCGCCCGTGCTGCCCTGGCTCCAGTCCCTCCAGGCGAAGCTGCTGGACATCCAGCAGCACCAGCACACGCCGCTGGTCGCCGCGCACGGTTGGAGCGACATCCCCCGGGGCCTGCCACTCTTCCAGTCGCTGCTCGTCTTCGAGAACGCTCCCCTCGACGAATCGGTGCTGCGCCGCTCCACCGCGCTGGATCTGCGCGACCTGGAGCTCGGCGAGAGCACGAACTACCCGCTGTCGGCCACGGTGCACCCGGGCCGCGAGCTCCAACTGCACCTGGCCTACGACGAGAACCGCTTCGACGCGGCCGCCGTGCAGCGAGTGCTGGGCCAGTGGAGTCAGGCGCTCGAAACCCTCATCCAGCCCGGAGCCCGGCTGACGGACGTGTCCCTCCTCCCGGCCGAGGACCGTGCCTGGCTGCTACGCACCGGCACCGGCGACGTCGTGGACTTCGAGCGCGACACCACCGTGCACGCGCGCTTCGAACGGCAGGCCTCCGAGACGCCGGATGCGGACGCCGTGGTGTTCGAGGAAACGACGCTGTCCTTCGGGCAGCTCAACGCGCGGGCCAACCAACTCGCCTGGCACCTGCGGTCGCTGGGAGTGGGCCCGGAGGTGACGGTGGGCCTGTGCCTGGAGCGGTCGGCGGAGGCCATCGTGGCACTGCTGGCCGTGCTCAAGGCCGGCGGAGCCTTCGTGCCGCTGGACCCCAAGGCTCCGGCCGCGCGCAAGTCGTTCGTCCTCAAGGATTGTGGTGCGTCCGTCCTGGTGACGACGCAGGCATTGCAAGAAGCGTGGCACCCAGAGGTGCCCCACCTGGTGCGGCTGGACGCAAAACCTGTCGGACAGTCGGACAGGTTCGCGGAGGCCGGGCAGGCCCCGAGGGGCATCGAACCTGTCGGACAGTCGGACAGGTTTGGGAAGGTCGCGTCGGGAGAGGCTGAACCTGTCGGACTGTCGGACAGGTTTTCGGAGAACCCGCCGCCGGTGGTGGGCGCCGGGAACCTCGCATACGTCATCTACACGTCCGGCTCCACGGGCACGCCCAAGGGCGTGATGGTGCAGCACCGCTCGGTGATCCACCTGCACCTGGCGATGACGCGGAGCATCTACGAGGAACTGCCGCCCGCTCAGCGCATCACCGTGAACGCGCCGTTGTACTTCGACGCGTCCATTGAACAGGTGATCCAGCTGCTGGGCGGCCACTGCCTGGTCATCGTCCCGGAGGACGTGCGCCTGGATCCAGAGACCCTGCTCGGGTGGATGGATCGTCAGCGCATCGACGTGTTCGACTGCACGCCGTCGCAGCTCAAGCTCCTGCTGTCCGCGGGAATGCTGGAGCGTGCCCACCTCCCCGGGCGCTTCACCATCGGCGGCGAGGCGATGGACGAGGTGACGTGGCGGCAGCTCGCCGCGACGAAGCGCACGCGTGTCTACAACGGCTATGGCCCCACGGAGGTCACCGTGGACGCGACGACCATCGCCGTCCAGGGCGCGCCCCAGCCGTTGCCCGTCATCGGCCGGCCAATCACCAACCTGCGGGCGTACGTGCTCGACGCGAACCAGCGTCTGGCGCCCATCGGGACGCCGGGCGAGCTGTGCCTCTCCGGTGAAGGCGTCACGCGAGGCTACCTGGGCCAGCCCGCGCTCACGGCCGAACGCTTCCTACCAGACCCCTTCAGCACGGAGCCCGGAGCCCGCCTCTACCGCACGGGCGACAAGGCCCGCTGGCGCGAGGACGGCACGCTCGACTTCATGGGCCGCCTGGACTTCCAGGTGAAGCTGCGCGGCAACCGCATCGAGCTGGGTGAGATTGAATCCACGCTCCGCGCGCACCCGGGCATCCGGGACGCGGTGGTGCAGGTGCACGACGACCGGCTCGTGGCGTACGTCGCGCCCCAGGTGGACACGTCGCCCCTGCGCGAGCACCTGCTCCGTCACCTGCCGGAGTACATGGTGCCCGCGGTGTTCATCACGCTCGACACCCTGCCGCTGACGTCCAATGGCAAGGTGGATCGCAAGGCGCTGCCGGCACCGGAAGCCGCGCCCGCCACGGAGCGCGTCATCGAACCGCCCGCGACGCCCACCGAGGCGGCGCTGATCCCGCTGTGGAGCGAGGTGCTGCGCGTCCCCGCCGTGGGACGCAACGATGGCTTCTTCGAACTGGGCGGTCACTCGCTGCTGGCCACGCAACTGGTGTCGCGCGTGCGCAAGCACTTCGGAGTGGAGCTGCCCCTGCGCGCCCTGCTGGAAGGGCCCACGGTCGCGGCGCTGGCCGAGCGCATCGACGCCCTCCGGCAACCCGCCTCCGAGGCCCTGGAAGTCCCCGAGTCCGCCCTGCCCGCGCTGGTTCGCGCGGAGCGTCCGGACGTGCTGCCTCTGTCATTCGCGCAGCATCGGCTCTGGTTCATCGAGCAGCTTGGCACGGCGGGCAACGCCTACAGCCTCCCGAGCATGCTGGAGCTGGACGGCACGCTGGACATCATCGTGATGCTGGCCGCGTTCGACGAACTGGTGCGCCGCCACGAAGCGCTGCGCACGACCTTCAGTTCGCACGAGGGCACGCCGTCGCAGGTCATCCATCCGCCCTTCCCCATGCCCCTGCGGCATGAGGACCTGTCCGCGCTGCCGACGGCGGAGGCGCGCGAGGCGGAGGCATCGCGGCTGGCGCTGGAGGAGGCTCGCGCCCCGTTCGACCTGGAGCAGGGCCCGCTGTTCCGCGGGCTGCTGATGAAGCTGGGGCCCACGAAGCACCGGCTGCTGCTCAACACGCACCACATCATCTCCGACGGCTGGTCCACGGGAGTGCTGGTGCGGGAGATGGGCGCGCTCTACGCGGCGTTCTCCGCGGAGCAGCCGTCGCCGTTGCCGGAGCTGCCGGTGCAGGCCGCCGACCACGCCCTCTGGCAGCGCGGCTGGCTCCAGGGCGACGTGCTGGAGTCGCAGGTGGCGTACTGGCGCGGGCAGCTGGACAACGCCGCGCCCTACCTGGAGCTGCCCTCGGACCACCCGCGTCCTACGCGCCAGTCCTTCCGGGCCGGCGTGCAGCCCATGACCCTGCCGCGCGAGCTGAGCGAGGCGCTGGAGTCACTGGCGAAGCAGACCTCCACCACGCCCTTCATGGTGCTGCTCGCGGCCTTCCAGCTGCTGCTGCACCGGTACGCGGGCCAGGAGGACGTGCTCGTGGGGTCGCCCATCGCGGGCCGCCGCCACGCGGAGTCCGAGGACCTCATCGGCTACTTCGCGAACACGGTGGTGCTGCGCACGCGGGTCCGCGACACGCTCCGCTTCCGTGAGTTGCTGGAGCAGGTACGCACCACCACGCTGGGCGCGTACGAGCACCAGGACCTGCCGTTCGAGAAGCTGGTGGAGGCGCTCCATCCGGAGCGAGACCTGGGCCGCACGCCGCTGTTCCAGGTGACCTTCACGCTCCAGAACGCGCCCCTGCCTGAGCTGTCCCTGCCGGGGCTGACGCTGCGCCCACTGGAGTCCACCCCGGAGGTCATCCTCTTCGACCTCCAGTGGCTGATGATGCGCACGCCGGACGGCTTCGACGGCGGCCTCGTCTTCAACCAGGACCTCTTCGAACCGGCCACCGTGGCCGGCATGGCGGATCACCTCCGAGTGCTGCTGGAGGCCGCCGTCCGAGCGCCGGACACGCGGCTGGGGCAGCTGCCCTGGCTCACGGACGCCGAGCGCCAGCGGTTGCTCATCGGGTGGAACGACACCGCCCGGGACTACCCGCGCGACGCGTCCGTGGGCACCCTCTTCGCGGAACAGGCCGCGCGCACGCCCGACGCCATCGCGCTGAAGTCCGGCGGGGAGACGCTCACGTACGCGGCGCTGGAGCGCGCGTCGAACCAGCTCGCGCACCACCTGCGGCGCCAGGGCGTACGGCCCGGCCACCGGGTGGGCCTGTGCCTGGAGCGGTCGTTCGACCTCGTCACCGGTCTGCTGGGCATCCTCAAGGCCGGCGCGGCTTACGTGCCGGTGGACGCGAAGACCCCCGCGGAGCGCATCACCTGGATGCTCCAGGCGGCCAGCGTGAGCGTGCTCGTCACGCAGGAGGCGCTGGCGGATGAACTGCCTCAGGTGACGGACCTCCAGGTCCTGCTGGACGCGGATGAAGCGCAGATCGCGCGGCAGCCGGAGACGCCACTCGACCTGAACGTGTCCGCCGACGCGCTGGCCTACGTGATGTTCACGTCGGGAAGCACCGGCCGGCCCAAGGGCGTGAGCGTCCCGCACCGGGGCGTCACGCGTCTGGTGCGCGGCGCGGACTTCATCCACTTCGGACCCGAGGAGGTCTTCCTCCACCTGGCGCCCATCGCGTTCGACGCGTCCACGCTGGAGGTCTGGGGTGCGCTGCTGAACGGCGCGACGCTGGTGCTCGCTCCGCCCAAGTCCTTGTCACTGGAGGAGACGGGAGCGCTGCTGCGGCGCGAGGGCATCACCACGCTGTGGCTCACCGCCGCCCTCTTCGAACAGATGGTGCTCCACCAGGGTGATGCGCTGGCCCGAGTGAAGCAGGTGCTGGCAGGCGGTGACGTGCTGCCCGTGGAGCGCGTGCGTGAACACCTCAAGCGGTTGCCGCCAGGCGCCGTGCTGGTCAACGGCTACGGCCCCACGGAGAACACCACGTTCTCCGCCACGCACACGCTGCGTGCCGGGGACATCGTGGGCCGCTCGGTGCCCATTGGCCGGCCGCTGTCGAACTCCACGGTGTGGGTGCTGGACGCGGCGCTCCATCCCGTGCCGCCGGGCGTACCGGGCACGCTTTACGTAGGCGGAGACGGCCTGGCCTGGGGCTACCTCCAGCGCCCGGACCTCACCGCCGAACGCTTCATCCCCCACCCCTTCGCCGCTGAACCCGGAGCGCGTCTCTACGACACGGGCGACCGCGTGCGCTGGCAGCGCGATGGGACATTGGAGTTCCTGGGCCGCGCCGACTTCCAGGTGAAGCTGCGCGGCTACCGCGTGGAGCCGGGCGAAATCGAAGCCGTGCTGCGCCAGTCGCCAGAGGTCGAGGAGGCGGTGGTCGTGGTGCGCGAGGACGTGCCCGGCGACAAGCGCCTCGTAGCCTACGTGGTGAGCGGTGAAGCGGAAGGCCTGGACACGGGAGCGCTGCGAGCATCCGTGCAGAAGCAGCTGCCGGACTACATGGTGCCCTCGGCCATCATGGTGCTGCCGAAGCTGCCCCTGAGCGCCAACGGCAAGGTGGACCGCAAGGCCCTACCCGCGCCCCAGACCCGTGTCACGGACGGCGCCATCGCCGCGCCCCGGAGCGAGCTGGAGAAGGCGCTCGCGGGCATCTGGGCGGAGGTGCTTCATCTGGACACCGTGGACATCCACGGCGACTTCTTCGAACTGGGTGGGCATTCGCTGCTGGCCACGCAGGTGGTCTCGCGCATCCGGTCGACACTGGGCGTGGAACTGCCGCTGGGCGAACTGTTCCATGCGCCCACGGTGGCATCGCTGGCGGAGCGGCTGGTGAACGCGCGCCGCACCCAGGCGCCACCGCTGGTCCGTGCCGCGAGGACGTCCGCGCCGCCGCTGTCCTTCGCGCAGCAGCGGCTGTGGTTCGTCGATCAGCTGGAGCCGGGCAGCCCGCTCTACAACATGCCGCTGCCCCTGAGCCTCACCGGCGACCTGGACGTGGACGCGCTGCGCGCCAGCCTGGACGCGCTGATGGCGCGGCATGAATCCCTGCGGACCACCTTCCGCATGGAGGCGGGCAAGCCGGTGCAGGACATCCACCCAGAGGGCCACGCCCCCCTGGAATTCGTGGACCTGACGGCCTTGGGCAGCCGCACCACGAAGCAGGCCGAAGCCCAGCGCCAGGGCCACGCGGAGACGCTGCGTCCGTTCGACCTGACGCGCGGGCCGGTGATCCGTGCACTGCTGATGAAGCTGGAAGAACGGGAGCACGTGCTGGTGCTGCACCTGCACCACATCGTGTCCGACGGCTGGTCCCTGGGCATCCTCGTGCGGGAGCTCACGGCCCTCTACGAGGCCCGGCGCGCGGGCCGCTCCGCCGCCCTGCCGGAGCTGCCGGTGCAGTACGCGGACTTCGCGGTCTGGCAGCGCGGCTGGCTCCAGGGCGGAGTGCTGCAAGCGCAGGTCGAGTGGTGGAAGAACCAGTTGGCCGGAGCGCCCTTCGTGCTGGACGTGCCCACGGACCGGCCAAGGACCGCCACCTCCACGCAGCGAGGCGGCCTGGTCCGGGTGACGCTCCCGCGTGTCCTGAGCGAACGCGTGGACGCGCTGGCCCAGGCCGAAGGCGCCACGCCCTTCATGGCGCTGCTGGCGGCGTTCCAGGCCGTGCTGTCGCGCATGTCCGGACAGGAGGACGTGCTGGTGGGCTCGCCCATCGCGAACCGCAGGCACGCTGAGACGGAAGGCCTCATCGGCTTCTTCGTGAACATGCTGGTGCTGCGCGGCCGCTTCAGCGCGAAGACGACGTTCCGCGAGCTGCTGTCTCAGGTGCGCGCCACCACGCTGGGCGCGTACGAGCACCAGGACATCCCGTTCGAACACCTGGTGGAAGCGCTCCAGCCCGAACGCGACCTGGGCCGCACACCGCTCTTCCAGGCGATGTTCGCGCTCCAGAACGCGCCCGTGCCGGAGCTCGCGGTGCCCGGCCTCACCGTGGGGCCGGCCTCCTTCGATGGCGGCAGCCCGACGCAGTTCGAGCTGGCGCTGGACCTGAACCGGACCCGCGACGGCTACGAGGGCCGCTTCCACTACGCCGCGGAGTGGTACGACGCGGGCACCATCGAGCGGTTCGCCGCGCACCTGCGCCGGCTGCTGGAGGCCGTGTGCGACGCGCCGGACCTGCCGCTGGCGGACATATCGCTCGTGTCGCCGGAGGAGTTGGTGCGGCTGGTGCGCATGGGCGGCGGTGAGCTGCTCGACTTCGAGCGCGACGCGACACTGCACGGCCTCATCGAGCGGCAGGTGGCGCGCACCCCGGATGCCCCGGCCGTGGTGTTCGGGGAAACGGCGTTGACGTACCGGCAGCTCGACACGCGGGCCAACCAGCTCGCGTGGCGGCTGCGCTCCGTGGGGGTGGGCCCGGAGGTGCGGGTGGCGCTGTGCCTGGAGCGCTCGGTGGAGTCCATCGTCGCGCTCCTCGCGGTGCTCAAGGCGGGCGGAGCCTTCGTCCCGCTGGACCCCGGAGCCCCGCCAGCGCGCAGGGACTTCGTGCTGAAGGACAGCGCCGCGGCCGTGCTCGTCACGACGGAGACCGCGTGCGGGGACTGGAGCCCCTACGGCGTCCAGGAAGTCTGGCTGGACGTGGAGCAGCCCGGCCTGGGTGCCCTCTCCCACGAACCCCTGCCCGCGCTGACGGGCCCGGAGCACCTGGCGTACGTGCTGTACACGTCCGGCTCCACGGGCACGCCCAAGGGCGTGATGGTGCAGCACCGCTCCGTGCTCAACATGCACCGGGCCATGGGCCGAGCGTTCTACGCGGGCCAGCCGCGTGGACAGCGCATCAGCGTCAACGCGCCGCTGTACTTCGACGCGGTGATTGAGCGCGTGGTCCACCTCATCGACGGGCACTGCCTCCACGTCGTCCCGGACGCGCTGCGCCTGGATCCGGAGGCGATGCTCACCTGGCTGGAGCAGCACCGCATCGACGCGCTGGACTGCACGCCCGCGCAGCTCAAGCCGCTCCTGGCGGCCGGGCTGCTGGAGCGGGCCTGGGTGCCGCCGGTCATCCTGACGGGCGGCGACGCGCTGGACGTGGAGACGTGGCGGCGGCTCGCGGCGACGGACCGCACGCGCGCCTTCAACGGCTACGGCCCCACGGAGTGCACGGTCGGCACGACGGGCGCCTCCATCCAGGGCAGTCCCCGGACGGAGCCCGTCATCGGGCGGCCACTGGCGAACCTGAACGCGTACGTGCTCGACGCACGGCAGCGGCTGGTGCCCTTCGGCATGCCGGGCGAGCTGTGCTTCTCCGGCGAAAGCGTCACGCGCGGCTACCTGGGCCGTCCGGACCTGACGGCCGAGCGCTTCGTCCCGGATCCCTTCAGCGCGGAGCCCGGAGCCCGCCTCTACCGCACGGGAGACAAGGGCCGCTGGCGGCCGGACGGGACGTTGGAGTTCATGGGCCGCCTGGACTTCCAGGTGAAGCTGCGCGGCTACCGCATCGAGCTGGGCGAAATCGAAGCCACGCTGCGCACGCACGCCGGAGTCCGGGACACGGTGGTCCTGGTCCGAGAGGACACGCCGGGCGATGCGCGGCTCGTGGCCTACGTGGTGACGGACGGCGACACGGAGGTGCTGCGAGAGCACCTGCGCAAGCACCTGCCGGAGTACATGGTGCCGTCGGCCTTCGTCACCCTGCCCGCCCTGCCGCTGACACCCAACGGCAAGGTGGACCGCAAGGCGCTGCCCTCACCGGAGGCGCAGTGGCGCGCCGCGCGCTCGTACGAGGCTCCGGCGACACCCGCGGAGGTGGCCCTGGCCTCGCTGTGGGAGGAGCTGTTGAACGTGCCCGTCGTGGGCCGCAACGACCACTTCTTCGAGCTGGGCGGCCACTCGCTGCTGGCCACACAGCTGGTCTCCCGAATCCGCGCCCGCTTCGGCGTGGACGTGGGCGTCCGCGCGCTGTTCGAGTCCCCCACCGTGGCGGCGCTCGCCCAGCGGCTGCCGGATGCACCGGAAGCCAACGCCCTGCCCTCGCTGCGTCCCGCGACGAGCCCCGGTCCGCATCCGCTGTCGTTCGCGCAGCAACGGCTGTGGTTCATCGATCAGCTCGACCCGGGCAGCGCGCTCTACAACATGCCCACCGCGCTGCGGCTCTCCGGCGCGGTGGACGTGCCAGCGCTGCAACGGGCCTTCGACGCGCTGGTGCATCGCCACGAAGCGCTGCGCACCACCTTCGAAGCGAACAACGGCGAACCCCGCCAGCACGTGCACCCCGCCCCCACCGGAGTCCTGTCGGTGGTGGACCTGACGGGCCTGCCCGACGATGAGAGAGAAGCGGAGGCCGTGCGGCTCGCGAGCGAGGACGCGCTGCAGCCCTTCGACCTCGCCATGGGTCCGCTCACGCGGCTCACGCTGTTGAAGCTGGGCGAGCAGGAACACGTGCTGCTCCTGTGCCTGCACCACGCCATCGGCGATGGCTGGTCCATGGGCATCCTGGTGCGCGAAGTCACCGCGCTCTACGAGTCCTTCCGGCAGGGTCAGCCCTCTCCGCTGGCACCGTTGCCGGTGCAGTACCCGGACTTCGCCGTCTGGCAGCGCGGCTGGCTCCAGGGCGAAGTGCTGGACGCGCAGCTCGGCTGGTGGACGCAGCAGCTGGCCGGAGCCCCGCAGGCCCTGGCCCTGCCCACGGACAAGCCCCGGCCGCCCCAGCGTTCCGCCAGGGGCGCGACCTTCCCGGTGCGCCTGTCGCTGTCGTTGAGTGAGGCAGTGGAGGCGCTGGCCCAGGCGGAAGGCGCCACGCCCTTCATGGTGCTGCTCGCGGCCTTCCAGACACTGCTGCACCGGTACTCCGGGCAGGAGGACCTGCTGGTGGGCACGTCCATCGCGGGCCGCCGTCACGCGGAGACGGAGGGCCTCATCGGCTTCTTCGTCAACACGCTGGTGGTGCGCGCCAGGTTCGACGGCCGCCCGTCGTTCCGGAAGCTGCTCTCGCAGGTGCGCACCACCACGCTGGGCGCGTACGAACACCAGGACATCCCCTTCGAGCGACTGGTGGAAGCCGTGCAGCCCACGCGCGACCTGTCGCGCACGCCGCTCATCCAGGCCCTCTTCGCGCTCCAGAACATGCCGGATGCGGAGGTGCGCCTGCCGGAGCTGACGTTGCGTCCGGTGGAGGTGGACCTGCCCACGACGAAGTTCGACCTGGACCTGACGCTGAGCCGCACGGAGCGAGGCTTCGAGGGCGATCTCTCCTACGCCACGGACCTCTTCGAACCCGCCACGGCCCGCAGGTTGTCCGATCACCTGGTCCAACTGCTGGAAGGCGCGGTCGCGAAGCCCGACACCGCGCTGGACACCCTGCCCCTGCTGACGGCGGAGGAGCGCCAATGGGTGCTGGAGGAGTGGAGCGGCGAGAGGATCCGCTTCGAGTCCGACCTGCCCTTCCACGCGCGCTTCGAACAGCAGGTGACGCGCACGCCCAAGGCGCCCGCCGTGGTGATGGGCGACACGACGGTGTCGTTCCACCAGCTCAACGTGCGCGCGAACCAACTGGCGCACTACCTGCGCTCGCTGGGAGTGGGCCCGGATGTGCCGGTGGCCTTCTGCCTGGAGCGTTCGCCGGAGGCCATCGTCGCGCTCCTGGGCATCCTCAAGGCGGGCGGCGCGTACGTGCCGCTCGACCCCGCGGCCCCTGAAGCGCGAAGGGCGTTCATCCTGGAGAACAGCGGCGCGGCCGTGCTGCTGACCACCCATGCCCAGGTGGAGTCGTGGCAGCCGGCGGTGCGGCACGTGGTGCGGCTGGACGTGGACGCGCGGCGCATCGAAGCGTCCTCGCCGGGCAACCCGCGCACGGCCACACGACCGGAGCACCTGGCCTACGTCATCTACACGTCGGGCTCCACGGGCATGCCCAAGGGCGTGATGATCCAGCACCGCTCGCTGGCGCACCTGCATCGTTCGCTGACGGAGGCCTGCTACACGCAGGCGCCCAAGGGGATGCGGGTGAGCATCAACGGGCCGCTCTACTTCGACGCGTCCGTGACGCAGCTGCTGTTGATGGCGGACGGCCACTGCCTGTGCATCGTCCCGGAGGCCGTGCGGCAGGATCCGGAGGCGATGCTCACGTGGGTGGAGCAGCGGCGCATCGACGCGCTGGACTGCACGCCGTCCCTGTTCAAGCTGCTGCTGGAAGCAGGCTTCCTGGATCAGTCCCACGTGCCGGGCATCTGCTTCATCGGCGGTGAGGCGATGGACGAGGTGACGTGGCGCACGCTCGCGGCCACGAATCACACGAAGGCCTACAACGCCTATGGCCCCACCGAAGGAACCGTGGCGTCCACCATCGAGTGCATCCAGGGCACGGCGCAGCCCACGCCCGTCATCGGCCGGCCCATGCTCAACGTGGGCGTGTACGTGCTGGACGCGAACCTGAACCCCGTGTCCGTGGGAGTGCCCGGCGAGCTGTTCATCTCGGGCGAAGGCCTCGCACGCGGTTACCGCAACAGGCCGGACCTCACGGCGGAGCGCTTCCTTCCCCACCCGTTCAGCACGGAGCGCGGAGCCCGCCTGTACCGCACGGGCGACCGGGTCCGCTGGAAGCAGGACGGCACGCTGGACTTCATGGGGCGCGTGGACTTCCAGGTGAAGCTGCGCGGCTACCGCATCGAGCCGGGCGAAATCGAAGCAGCGCTGCGCACGCACCCGGGCATCCGCGACGCGATGGTGCTGGTGCGCGAGGACGTGCCGGGCGTGCAGCGACTGGTGGCGTACGTGGCGCCGGAGGTGGACACCGCTCCGCTCCGAAGCCACCTCCAGCGCTCGCTGCCGGACTACATGGTGCCGGCGGCCTACGTCGCTCTGCCCGTCCTCCCGCTGACGCCCAACGGCAAGGTGGACCGCGCGGCCCTGCCCGTCCCCGTGGACGGCCCGGTCAGCCCCGAGGCCCACGTGGGCCCCCGGAATGAAGCCGAGGCCCGGCTCGCGGCCCTCTGGGCCGAGGCGCTGGGCGTGGCCACGGTGGACGTGCGCTCCAGCTTCTTCGAACTGGGCGGGCACTCACTGCTGGCCGTGCGGCTGATGGCGGCGGTGCACCGGGAGACGGGCCGGAAGCTCCCGCTGTCGGCGCTCTTCCAGGCCCCCAGCGTGGAGCGGTTCGCGGTCCTGCTGGCGGAGGCCGAGCCGGAGGAGCCGATGCCCTTCACGCCGTTGGTGCCCTTCACGAAGGAAGGCCCGGGCACCGCACCGCCGTTCTTCTGCGTGCACCCGGTGGGAGGCAACGTGCTGGCCTACGCGGAGCTCGCGCGGAGGCTGGGACCGGATCAGCCCTTCTACGGCATCCAGGCCCGAGGCCTCGACGGCACGCATCAGCCGCTGGACACCGTGGAGGCCCTGGCCGCCAGCTACGTGCGCGTTGCGCGAGGCGTCCAACCCCACGGCCCGTACCGCCTCGGCGGCTGGTCCCTGGGCGGCGTCATCGCCTACGAGATGGCGTACCAGCTCCGCGAAGCAGGTGAATCGGTGGAGCTGGTGGCGATGATCGACTCGTACGTGCCGGAGACCGTGCCGGACTCGGAGCCGGACCTGGACCGTACGCTGGCGGTAGCCCTGTTCGCACAGGACCTGATGGGCGTGTCGCTGACGGACCTGGATGTGGACACGGTGCTGGAGTCCGCGGCCCTGGCCGAAGCCCTGCCACCCGGAATGGACGCCACGGCCCTCTTCCAGGTCTTCGAGGCGAACCTCGAAGCGGCACGGCGCTACCACCCGCCCGCGATGGATCAGCGCGTGCTGCGCATCCACGCGGAGGAGCGGGACGAAACCCGCACGCCCGACGGCGGCTGGGGTGCGCTGGTGGGCGAACAGCTCGAATCGCACGAGCTGCCGGGCACCCACCACACGCTGCTGCGTGAGCCCACCGTGCAGTCCGTGGCGGAGCTGCTGACGAAGGCGCTCCACGACGCGGGCCAGGAGTGACGTAACCACCGAGGCCCGCAACGAAGAACCCCGCTCCCTCCTTCGAGGGGGCGGGGTCCGTGAACCACGTCACCGCTGCACGGTGACTACTTGTGCGCGTTCAGGTCCGGCTCGGACGCGGGCGCCTTGTCGGCGGGCACGTCGAAGAAGGCGCTGGGGCTGGCCGCGCGCGTCGACGACATGCTGTTCTCCAGCGTCTCCGGCACGGGCGGCAGGGCCACCGGCGTCAGCTGCTCCTTGGCGGCGGCCTCGGCCTTGAGCTTCGCGTTCTTGCGGCGACGGTAGACGAAGTAGCCCACCGCCAGCACCGCCAACGACCCCATCACCACGACCTGGCCGTCCTTCAGCTTGCGGATGACCATGTCCAGCTCGCCACCGAAGTGGAACCCGAGCCACACGAACACCGGCGCGGACAGCAGCGCCGCCAGCCCGTCCCAGAAGATGAAGCGCCAGTACGACATGTGCACGGAGCCCGCGGTGAAGTACGTCACCGCGCGCACGCCCGGCATGAAGCGGGCGATCATCACGATCTTCTGGCCGTGCGTGACGAAGAGCGACTCCACCTTCGCCCGCTTCTCCGGCGTGACGATCTTGGAGAAGAACCCTCCGCCCTTCGCCCCCGGGTCGCGCCCCAGCCTCGTGCCCAGCCGGCGCCCCGCCAGGTAGATGAGGCTGTCACCCACCAGGATGCCGAAGAACCCCACCGCCATCATCACCGGCAGGTGGGCCGCGCCCTTGTGCGCCAGGAACCCACCGAGGATGAGCGAGATGTCCTCGGGCAGCGGCACGCCCAGACCGCACGCCACCAGGATGGCGAACACGGACAAGTAGGCGAAGAGGCCCTGGGAGCTACCGAGCAGGTTGGTGAGCAGTTCTTCCACGCGTCGTTCCGTCCAATCACTTCCCGAAGGGCCGCTCGGCAACCACCCGGGCCGGCCCGTCCATCACCCAGCCATCAACCGGGTGAGGCAGTTGAAAACTCCGGCCGCCCAGCTTCCCACCTCAAGCGTCCGCGCCACATCACGAAAGCCATCGGCCGTATGTCTACCCTCACCCACGGTGTGCGACAGCCTGGGAGCCTGGAGGGGCTCCTGGCGAGCACAGTAACCACCTCGGGTGCGGGTGGCAGGACCGTTCGCCTTTCCGGCCTCCCGGCACGAGCCCGGCGCCACCCGTCCGACAGCCGTTCAGGTCCCCGGGGCCCGCGCCACCAGCGTGCGCAGCATGTCCCGGTTGTCCCGGGCCTTCGCGCCGAAGTGGCTGACGATGCCCATCAGCAGCTTGATGCAGGCCTGCGGCTTCTGCGCGAGCAGCTTCTGGAAGTCCGCTGAACGGATCTCCAGCGCCATCACGTCCGTCTGGGCCGTGGCCGAGCACAGCCGCTCGCCCTTCTGCACGAGCGCCAGCTCGCCCAGGGGCTCACCGACAGTTACCTCGCCCAGGGGCACGTCCTCGCCCGAGGGGCTCCGGGCGCTCAGCCGCACCGTGCCCTCACCGACAATCAACAGCGAGTCCCCCGCCTTGCCCTCGGTGAACAAGGCCGTCCCCTTGGGGAAGGCGCGCGACACGGCCGCCGCCGCGAAGATGGAGATGCCGGTGTCGGTGAAGCCCTTGAAGAGCGGACAGGCCTTCAGGGTCGTCTCGGGGGCGAGCGCCATGGGGTGTTCCTAACACGCACAACGCGGCCGCGTCAGCGGCTGGCGCGGTGTTCGGCGGCGGTGTGCACGTAGTGGAGGGCGGACTGCACCAGGAACTCACGTTCGCCGTCGTGGATGGGGCGCTTCACCTTGCCGGGCGAGCCCACCACCAGCGACCCCGGGGGAATCTTCGTCCCGGGCGTCAGCAGCGTGCCCGCGCCGATGATGCAGTCGTCCCCCACCTCCACGCCGTCCATCAGGATGGCGCCCATGCCCACCAGCACCCGGTGTCCCACGACGCACCCGTGGAGGATGACCCGGTGGCCCACCGTGCAGTCGTCGCCCACCGTCGTCGAGTCACCCTGGCTGGTGACGTGGATCATGGTGAGGTCCTGGATGTTGGTGCGCTTGCCGATGCGGATGGAGTTCACGTCCCCGCGCAGCACGGAGTTGAACCAGATGGACGAGTCCTCGCCCAGCTCCACATCGCCCACCACCTGGGCGGAGTCCTCGATGAAGCAGCTCGGATGGACGCGGGGGGACACCCCGCGAAACGGCTTCAACGGCATGGGGCTACCTCCGACGGCGGGACAGCGGCGGAAGCGTCAGGCCTCCGCCGGGACATGCAGCGGCACGGGCAACTCCACGGCGGGCGGCGCCACGGTGGGGGCCTGGAGCACCACCAACTGCTTGCCCCCGAGCTGGTTGGGCGTGGCGCGCTCCACGTGCACCTTCACGATGGAGCCCGCGGGAGCATCGCCCTCGAAGTTCACCGTGCGGTTCTCCGGCGTGCGGCCGAAGCGCTTGGTGGCGTCGTAGCGCGAGCGCCCTTCCACCAGCACCTCCACGTCCAGGCCCACCTGCGCCTGGGTGTACTCGCCGCTGATGCGCCGCTGCAGCTTCTGCAGCCGCTCCAGCCGGGCCACCTTCACCTCGTGCGGGATGGGGCCCCAGTCCTTCTCGCGCAGCGCGGCGCCCGTCTTGGGGCGCGGGCTGTACACGAAGGAGAACTGGTTGTCGTACTTCACCCGTTCGGTGAGCTGCATCGTCATCTCGAACTCTTCCTCGGTCTCACCGGGAAAGCCCACGATGATGTCCGTGGTGATGGCGATGCCGGGCCGCGCGGCGCGCAGCTTCTCCAGGCGCTCCATGTACTGCTCGACGGTGTAGTCGCGGCGCATCATCTTCAGGATGCGGTCGCTGCCACACTGCACGGGCAGGTGGAAGTGCGGGGCGATCTTCGGCTGCACGCGGAACGCTTCGATCAGCTCGTCCGACAGGTCATGCGGATGGCTCGTCGTGAAGCGCACGCGCTCGATGCCCGGCACCTCCGCGGTGCGCAGCAGCAACTGCGCGAAGCTGATGCCGCCCAGGTACGAGTTGACGTTCTGGCCAATGAGCGTGACTTCGCGCAGGCCCACGCCGGCCAGGTCCGCCACCTCGTTGAGCACCTCCGGGAAGTTGCGGCTCACCTCGCGGCCACGGGTGTGCGGGACGATGCAGAACGAGCAGACGTTGTCGCAGCCCTTCATCACGGTGACGAACTCGGTCACCTTGCCGCGGGACGTCTCCGCGTCGGCGCGCGGGAAGACGTACTCCTCGGAGTCCACGAAGGCCGTCTCCACCACGCGCTCGCGGGCGTCCTGCACGCGGGCGATGACCTCCGGCAGCTTCGCGATGTTGTCCGGGCCGAAGACGAAGTCCAGGTACGGGACCTTCTTGAGCAGCTTGTCCTTCTCCTGCTGGGCCACGCAGCCGCCCACGCCCAGAATGGCGCCCCGGCTGGCCTTCACGGCGCGGTAGCGCCCCAGCGCGGACAGCATCTTGTCCTCGGCCTTCTCACGGATGGAGCAGGTGTTGAGGATGATGAGGTCCGCGTTGTCCGGCTCCGGCGTGGGGACGTAGGACATCTTCGACAACGCTTCGCTCATGCGGAGCGAGTCGTTGACGTTCATCTGGCAGCCGAAGGTGTGGATGAAGTAGCGCTTCATGGGTGGGCCTTGAAGGAAAACGGGCCGTTATGGAACGCCCGGACGCGGAATGCAACCGGGCGGACACGCCGGGTCATCCCCGGCTGAGCACCTTCGTGAGCCGGGTGTGCAGGGCCACCAGCTCCGCCTCGCGCTCCCGGAGCAGGGCCACCGTCTCCACGCCGTACCGCCGGCCCAGGGCGTCAGTCTCCCGCTCCTGCTTCACCAGCTCGCCCTGGACGCGCTTCTTCACCTCGTCCACCTCCGGCCCGGAGCGGGACTCCAGCTCCGTCAGCTTCGAGCGCAGCCGCTGCACGGTCCACCGCCGTCCGCCGAAGGCCCGGAGGACGGCGCTCCCCCACTCCGCCGCCTTCACGTCCAGGCCGCTGGTCTCCAGCGCCGCCTTCGCCGCGCCGGCCATGGCCTCCGGACCGGCGTCCACCTCCACGTGCGCCAGGAAGGTCTGCTGGTAGCGGACCAGCTGGTCGAGCAGCGCCTTGTCCACCGGCCGGGACGCCATGCGCAGCGTGCGGTCGTCGGCGGCGTCGAAGTCCGGACCGGTCTCCACGTTGGGGACGTCCTGGTAGTCGTCGAAGAAGGACGGGGCCATGGGGGCGCTCCTCGGGTGCGAAAGGGTTTTCAGACGGGGACGAGCTGTTCCGCGATACGGGCCAGGTCCGTCACGGAGGTGACGACCACGGCCTGGGTGCAGTGCTTCTCGTAGGTGAGCATCTCGCTGTCGCCGATGCCCCAGTTGCCCCGGTCCTCGGGGCAGATCCACAGCACGCGCTTGGCCTTGCGCTTCAGGTCCTTCAGGGCCCAGGCGTTGCTCGCGTTGTAGTTGTTGCGGCCGTCGCCAATGATCATCACCGTGGTGCGGCGCGTGATGCTGCCCAGGTGGTCGCGCGTGAAGTCCGCCAGCGCACGGCCGTAGTTGGAGTTGGAGCTCATGGACACGGTGCGCCCGGCGGTCGCCGCGTCGATGGCCTCGCTCACGTCCAGGTCCTTGAAGAACTGGGTGACTTCGCCCACGTCGGACACGAAGACGAACGAGCGCACGCGCACGAACAGCGACTGCATCGTGTGCATGAACAGCAGCATCATGCGGGACGCATTGCGCACGGAGTCGGACACGTCGCAGAGCACCACCAGCTCCGGGCGCTCCGGCCTGCGGGTGCGGAACACGGGCACCATGGGGATGCCGTCCCACGGCATGTTCCGGCGCAGCGTGCGCTGGGCGTGCAGCGACCCGCGACGGTGCGAGCGCTGCTTGCGGATCATCCTGCTCTTGAGCTTCTCCGCCATCGTGCGGACGGCGGCCTCCATCTGGTCCACCTCCGCCTGCGTGAGCAGGTGCAGCGGCTTCTCCGTGACGTTGTCCGTGCGGCGCCGGATGCGAGCCTCGGACTGACGCTTCACCTCCGCGCGAGCGGCGTCCTCAATCTTGCGCATCGCCGCGGCCACGTGGCGCGAGACGATCTCCACGCCCTCGGCATGGAGCCCGCGAGCCTTCAGCTCGTCCTCCATCGATTTGAGGTCGGAGCGAGCCCGCTCCATGCCCGCGCCCGCGAGCATCCGCCGCGTGAAGAACCCCGTCTGCAGAGGGCTCTCCAGCTGCCCCAGGTCCAACTGGAGCGACGCCTGACGGAAGATCTGCGCCAGCCGCGCGCGGTCGCCCGCGAGGATGGCCTGCGCGAGCGGGGACATCTCCGGCGCCAGCAGGTTCATCTGGTAGATGACCATCTTCAGCAGGTCGCCTTCCAGGTAGCCCTCTTCCTCCAGCTGCTTCGCCAGCGACTTGTCGATGGCCTCGAACGTGCGGGCCGCGCCGGAGAAGTAGAAGTCGAACGCGCGGCGGAACGTCTCCACGTCCAGCTCGCGCTTCACCAGCGTGGCGCGCAGCACGGAGCGGAACAGGCTCCGGTCCTGGACGCCCACTTCCGCCGTGGCGCGCAGGGCGTCCTGCACCTCGGACGTGCTGACGCGCACGCCGTTCTGGCGGAGGACCTCGGCGAACTCGACGATGCGGGCGTCCATGGCGCGTCAGGCTCCCCGTTCGAAGGACATCACCGCTTCCACGTGGTGCGTCTGCGGGAACATGTCCACCACCTGGAGCGCCACCGGCTTGTAACCGGCCTCCACCAGCCCCGCCGCGTCGCGCGCCAGCGAAGCCGGGTCGCACGCCACGTAGACGACCCGGCGCACGTTCAGCGCGCGCATCCACTTCGCCAGGCCCGGAGCCCCGGCGCGCGGAGGATCCGCGAGGCACAGGTCGAACGAACGCCCCTCCGCCACCAGCCCGTCGCACACCTTGCGCGCGTCGCCCTGGATGAAGCGCACGTTGGCCACCCCACCCTCGCGAGCACTCCGCTGTGCCAGCTCCACGCCCACCGGCGACGACTCCACGCCCAGCACCGACCCGGCCGTGCCCGCCAGCGGGAACGTGAAGTTGCCGTTGCCGGAGTACAGCTCCAGCACGGAGTCCGTCTCCTGCGCGCCCAGCTCGTACAGGGCCGCGGTGACGAGCCCCACGTTGGCCTCCGCGTGCGCCTGCGCGAACGCATCCGGCCGCAGGTACACCGGCACCTCGGGTCGCAGCGGGGACAGCGAGCGCAGCACCGGCCGGCCGATGAGCCGCGCCGAGCCCTCCTTGGGCACCAGCACCGCGCCCTCCAGCCGCAGCGCGCGCACCGCGGCCTCCGCCGCCTCCATGTGCCGCGCCGTCACCTGGCCGCTGAGGTTCACCGCGAACGCGGCCTTGTCGCCCTCGGCGAGCAGCAGCACCTCCTCGGTGTCCTTGGCCAGCGGCTTGAGCAGCGGGGCCAGCTTCCCGGGCAGCGCCGTGAGCACGGGCGTGAGCGCGGGGCAGACGTCCACGGGGATGCGCTCGTGCGTACGCCGGCCGAAGTAGCCGAGCGCCCCCTTCCCCGCCCCGTGCAGCACCGCGCGGCGGCGGTAGCCCCAGTCCCGAGGCGCCACCATCAACGGCCGCACCGTGAAGGCCGTGCGCCTCAAGCGGCCCAGGTGCTCCAGGGTGGAGAGGACGATCTCCTGCTTCGCGGACCGCTGCGCCGGGACGGACAGCTCCAGCCAGTCACAGCCGCCGCACGCGTCGGACAGGACGCAGCGCGACGACACGCGCTCCGCACCGTCCGTCAGCACCTGGCCCAACAGGCCGCGCAGGACCTTGCCCTGGGCCTCCAGGCGCACGCGCACGGTGTCGCCGGGGAAGGCGCCGGGCACGAAGACGGTGCGCCCCTCCCACTGGGCCACGCCTTCGCCCAGCTGGCCCAGCCGTTCAATCGTCAGTTCAATGGGGGATTCGGGCAGCGTCGTCATCGCAGGCGCACTCGCGGGGGCCGCCTGGGTGGGGCCGCCCTACTTCCGGGTCGCACTGCCACGCTCGTCCGCCGGCAGGGCTTCCCGCAGGCGCTCCACGAACGCTTCGATGCGCGACCGCTTCTCGTCGTCAACGTCCAGGAACTCCACCGCCATCCCCGGCACCTCGGAGCCCTGAGTCCCCTGGGCATTGGTGCGGGTCACCTTCCCGGACAGGTCCACCGGGAAGCTGGCGCCCGGCAGCGACACCAACAGGCGCACCACCGTGCCCACCGGCAGCGGCTGCGGCGTGTTGATGTAGAGCCCGCCGCGCGACAGGTTCACCGCCCAGTCCGTCACGAAGCCCGCCACCGTGCGGTACGCCACGGGCAGCTCATGGTCGATGCGGTGCGCGCGAGGCGCGGGGACGGGCTTCTCCGAGGTATCAGCCATGCGGTGCTCCGTTCCCCGGGGAAAGGTGGCTTCCGTCCCACACTGGGAAACGGAAGCGCACCCTAGCACTCCACATCAGGCCTGGAACTTCATCTCGCGCAGGTCGGGCGCGATCTTCAGCTTCGGCTCGGTGAGCTGCTGCACCCGTTCCACCGTCAGTCCGGGTGCCAGCTCGCGGAGGACCAGTCCCTCCGGCGTCACGTCCATGAACGCGTGGTCCGTGACGATGTGGTGCACGCACTTGAGGCCCGTCAAAGGCAGCGAGCACTTCTTCAGGATCTTGGGCTGCCCGTCCTTGTTGGCGTGCTCCATGGCCACGTAGATGCGCTTGGCACCCACGGCCAGGTCCATGGCGCCGCCCATGCCCTTCACCATCTTGCCGGGGATCATCCAGTTGGCCAGGTCACCCTCTTCGCTGACCTCCATGGCGCCCAGCACGGCCAGGTCGATGTGGCCGCCGCGGATCATCCCGAAGGACAGCGCGGAGTCGAAGAAGGCGGAGCCCTTCACCTCCGTCACCGTCTCCTTGCCCGCGTTGATGAGGTCCGGGTCCTCGCTCCCCTCTTCGGGGTAAGGCCCGATTCCGAGCAGGCCGTTCTCCGACTGGAGCACCACCTCCACCCCGTGCGGGATGTAGTTGGGCACGAGCGTGGGGATGCCGATGCCCAGGTTCACGTAGAAGCCGTCCTTCAGCTCCTGGGCGATTCGCTGCGCGATCTGTTCACGAGTCAGGGGCATGGCTCAGGACGCCTTCTTGCGGACGGTCCGCCGCTCGATCCACTTCTGGAGGTTCTGCGCCTGCACGATGCGGTGCACGAAGATGCTCGGGATGTGCACCATGTCCGGGTCCAGCTCGCCCGGCTGCACGATGTGTTCCGCCTCCACGATGGTGACCTTGGCGGCCATGCACATCATGGGGGTGAAGTTCCGCGCCGTCTTGTGGAACACCAGGTTGCCCCAGGTGTCCGCCTTCCACGCGTGCACGATGGCGAAGTCGGCCTTCAGCGGCGTCTCCAGGACGTGGAGCCGCCCGTCGATCATGCGCGACTCCTTGCCCTCCGCCACCTGGGTGCCCGCGCCCGTCGGCGTGAAGAACCCGCCGATGCCGCAGCCCCCGGCCCGGATGCGCTCCGCGAGCGTGCCCTGCGGGTTCAGCTCCACCTCCAGCTCGCCGGAGAGGAACTGCCGCTCGAACTCCTTGTTCTCCCCCACGTAGCTGGCGACCATCTTCTTCACCTGCTTGTTCTGCAGGAGGATGCCCAGCCCCAGCTCCGTGGTGCCGCAGTTGTTGGAGATGATGGTGAGGCCCCTCACGTTCTTCTTGTGCAGGGCCGTGATGAGGTTCTCGGGGTTGCCGCACAGCCCGAACCCACCACTCATGAGAGTGATGTTGTCCGGGATGTCGGCGACCGCTTCATCCGCGCTCGCGTAGACCTTGTTCATGCGGTCGGTGTCCTCAGCGCTCGACCATCAGCGCGATGCCTTCGCCGCCGCCGATGCAGAGCGACGCCACGCCACGCTTCTTGTCCTGGTCCTTCATCGTCTGGAGCAGCGTGACGAGCACGCGAGCGCCGGACGCGCCAATCGGGTGGCCCAGCACCACCGCGCCGCCGCGCACGTTCACCTTGGCCGGATCCAGGCCGAGGATGCGGTTGTTGGCGATGGCCACCACGGAGAAGGCCTCGTTGATCTCCCAGAGGTCCACGTCCTTGGCCGTCACGTTCTGCTTCGTGAGCAGCGTGTTGATGGCGTCCGCCGGCGCGATGGTGAACTCCACCGGCTTGCGGGCGGCCTGCGCGTAGCCCTTGATGCGGCCCAGGATGGTGCGGCCTTCCGCCTTCGCCTTCTCCTCGCTCATCAGCACCAGCGCCGCGGCGCCGTCGTTGATGGAGGACGCGTTGGCGGCCGTCACGGTGCCGTCCTTCTTGAACACCGGCTTCAGGCCCGGGATCTTGTCCGGCTTGGCGTTCTTGGGGCCCTCGTCCTCGGAGACGGTGGTGAACTCATCCGGCTTCTTGCCCGGAATCTGCACGGGGACGATCTCCGCGGCGAACAGGCCTTCCTTCTGGGCCTGGATGGCGCGGCGCGTGGACTCCAGCGCGAACTCGTCCTGCTGCGCGCGGCTGATGCCCTGCGAGGTGGAGCACTCCTCGGCGCAGTTGCCCATGTGGACGTTGCCGTACACGTCCCAGAGGCCGTCGGAGATCATCGCGTCCTTGAACTCCACGTTGCCCATGCGGGATCCGCCGCGCATCGTGTGGCTGATGTAGGGCGCGTTGGACATGGACTCCATGCCGCCCGCGACGACGACGTCCGCGTCACCCAGGGCGATGGACTGCGCCGCGGCGATGACGGCCTTGAGGCCGGAGCCACAGACCTTGTTCAGCGTGACGGCCGGGACGGACTCCGGGAGGCCCGCGAAGATGGTGGCCTGACGCGCGGGGGCCTGGCCCACGCCCGCCTGCAGGACGCAGCCCATGATGACCTCCTGCACGGCCTCCGGCTTCACGCCCGCGCGCTCCAGCGCCGCCTTGATGGCGATGGCGCCCAGTTGGGGAGCGGTGAGCTTGGACAGCGCTCCCTGGAAGGAGCCGATGGGGGTACGGGCCGCGCCCACGATGACGACTTCACGAGCCATGGAATTGCCTCCTGGAGAGGGAACCGTCTGTAAAAGAGAAAAGCGCCGGAAAGGCACTTATCACGGGCGCTTTCCGCCGAATCAAATGGAAACGGCCGGGCTCCCACTGGGGAACCCGGCCGCTATTCACGTCAGGACGTTGGGCTGATTACTTCTTCAGCTTGGAGGCCATGACGTCGCCCAGGCGGGCCTTGGAACCCTCGGCCTGCTTGCGCAGGTACTCGCGGTAGTCCTCGCCCTCGCCGATGAGCGCCTTGATGGACAGCGCCACCTTGCGGTCCGGGGTGTTGATGTCGATGAGCTTCACCTCGACATCCTGGCCCTCGCTCACCACGTCGCGGGGGTTCTCCACGCGCTCTTCCTTCAGCTCGGAGACGTGGACGAGGCCCTCGATGCCCGGCTCGATCTCCACGAACGCGCCGAAGTCGGTGACCTTGGTGACCTTGCCCTTCACGCGGCTGCCCACGGGCAGGCGCTCGGAGAGGGTCTCCCAGGGGTCCGGCTGGAGCTGCTTGATGCCCAGGCTGAAGCGCTCGTTCTCGACGTCGATGTTGAGGACCACCGCCTCGACCTCGTCGCCCTTCTTGAACATCTCGCCCGGGTGCTTGATGCGCTGGGTCCAGGAGATGTCGGACACGTGCACCAGGCCGTCCACGCCCTCCTCGACGCCGACGAACACGCCGAAGTCGGTGACGTTGCGGATCTGGCCCTTGATGACGGAGCCGATCGGGTACTTGTCCTCGAGCAGCGTCCAGGGGTTCTGCTCGATCTGCTTCATGCCCAGCGCGATGCGCTTGGCCTTCGGATCGATGTCGAGGACGACGGCCTCCACCGTCTGGCCGACCTCCAGGATCTTGGACGGGTGCTTGAGGCGCTTGGTCCAGGACATCTCGGACACGTGCACCAGGCCCTCCACGCCCTGCTCGATCTCGATGAACGCGCCGTAGTCGGTGATCGACACGACCTTGCCGGCGACGCGGGTACCGACGGGGTACTTCTCGTCGGCGCGGTGCCACGGGTCCTCCTGGATCTGCTTGAGGCCCAGGCTGACGCGCTCCTGCGCGGGGTCGAACTTGAGGACGACGACGCGCACTTCGTCACCGACGTTGAACATCTCGCTGGGGTGACCGATGCGGCCCCAGGACATGTCGGTGATGTGCAGCAGGCCGTCGATGCCGCCGAGGTCGATGAAGGCGCCGTAGTCCGTGAGGTTCTTGACCACGCCCTTGAGGACCGCACCCTCCTTGAGGTTCTTGAGGGTCTCCTTCTTCATCTCCTCGCGCTGCTTCTCCAGCAGCACGCGGCGAGAGAGGACGATGTTGCCGCGCTTCTTGTTGAACTTGATGACCTTGAACTCGAATTCCTTCGAGATGTACTGGTCAAGGTTGCGCACAGGGCGGATGTCGACCTGGGAGCCGGGCAGGAACGCCTTCACGCCGATGTCGACGGAGAGGCCACCCTTCACGCGACCGACGATGGTGCCCTTGACGATCTCATCACGCTCGCAAGCGGCGGAGATCTCGTCCCAGATGCGCATCTTGTCGGCCTTCTCCTTGGAGAGGACGACCATGCCGGTGTCGTTCTCGCGGCTCTCCAGGAGGACCTCGACGGGGTCACCGGCCTTCACGGTGACTTCGCCGCGGGGGTTGGTGAACTCGGAGATCGGGACCTGACCCTCGGACTTGTAGCCGATGTCCACGATCGCGAAATCCTTCGTCACCTGCACGACCGTGCCCTTGACGATCTCGCCTTCCTTCAGGATTCCGTCGCCGCCACGCTCCTTGAGCGAGGCCTCGAACATCGCCGCGAAGTCTTCGTCACCGCCGTCGATCTGCTGGTTCACGTTCTGCTGCATGAATGGGAAGTCCTTGGAACGGTACAACTGCCCCCTGTTTGAATGGGTGCGCGGCCGCCTGCGGGGAGCGACGGGAGACCGCGGGTGTCCCCTGAATGGGAACGCAAGGCTGGTTGGAAGCCGCGCACCCTAGACACCTGGGTTTACAGGAGTCAAGCGGTGCACCGCCCCAAGTGATGATCCGTGTTCTATGAACGCCCGGCCGCGTCCGCATCTGTCCTACCCGGCCGGTGCCCCCTGCCCGCTCGCCCCAGGTGGGACAAGCGAAGCGTTACCCCTCGCGCCGGAATGTTTCCCGGGCGATGACCATCCGCTGCACCTCGCTGGTGCCCTCGTAGATGGTCTGCACGCGCGCGTCCCGGAAGTAACGCTCGACCGGGAACTCGTCGATGTAACCGTAACCACCGTGCAGCTGCACGGCCTTGTCCGCGACCTTGTTGCTCATCTCGCTGGCGAAGAGCTTCGCCATGGAAGCTTCGCGAGTGAACGGCTGGCCGGCCTCCTTGAGGGCGGCGGCGCGCAGGGTCAGCAGCTCGGCGGCGTCCAGCTGGGTGCGCATGTCCGCCATCATGAAGCGCGGGCCCTGCAGGTCCGCCACGGCCTGGCCAAAGGCCTTGCGGTCCTTGGTGTAGGAGACGGTCGCTTCCAGCGCCGCACGGCCCGTGCCGCACGCCTGCGCCGCGATGCCAATGCGCCCGCCGTCCAGCGCCATCATGGCCAGGCGGAACCCGTCGCCCTCCTTGCCCAGGAGGTTCTCCGCGGGGACTTCGCAGTCCTCGAAGGTGAGACCCACGGTGTTGGACGCGCGCAGGCCCATCTTGTCCTCGTGCTTGCCCACGTGGAGGCCCTTGGCGCCGCCCTCCACGATGAAGCAGGACAGGCCCTTGTTGCCGGACTGGCCCGTGCGGGCCCACACGACGATGACGCCCGCGTAGGCGCCGGAGGTGATCCACTGCTTGCTGCCGTTGAGCACGTACTTGTCGCCGCGCTTCACGGCGGTGGTGAGCATGGCGCCGGGGTCGGAGCCCGCGTGCGGCTCGCTCAGCGCGAACGCGCCCACGAAGGCCTCACCGGAGGTGATGCGCGTGACGAACTTCTCCCGCTGCGCGTCGGTGCCCACCGCGTGGATGAGCTCGCCGCACATGTTGGTGACGGCCATGGCCACGGACACGGAGGCGTCCGCGGCGGCCATCTCCATCATGGCCAGCGCGTAGGACACCACGCCGGCCTCCGCGCCGCCGTACTTGCCCGGCAGGTTCACGCCCAGCAGGCCCACTTCGGCCAGGGCCTTGAAGACTTCCGGGTCGAAGCGCTCTTCGCGGTCGGACGCGCGGGCGTGCGGGGCCACGCGCTCGCGGGCGAACTTGCGAGCGGTGTCACGGATGAGCGTCTGGGTCTCGGTGAGGTCGAAGTTCACGGGCGCGGGCGTCCTTGGGGGGCTCGGAAGCCCTACTCGATGGCCTTGAGGTTGAACGGGTACTCGATGGGGTGGTCGCGGCCGTCCGGGGGCTTGGGGAAGTCCAGGGACGACAGCACCGCCACCACGCAGTCGTTGAGGCCCGCGTCCTTCAGCGTGCTGCCGTGCTTGTCGATCTTCGCGCTGCGCACGGCGCCTTCCGCGGTGATGGTGAAGGTGGTCCGGAGCAGGCCCTCCACCTTCTTGTCCTTCTCCACCATGTGGTCCTCGTAGCACTCCTGGATCCGAGGCATGTGGTAGGCGATCACCTGGCGGATGGAGTCCGGGGTGAAGGGCAGCTTGCTGACGTCCAGCCCGTCGTCCTTCTTGGGCGCGGACGTCGTGGCCGGAGCCGGCGTGGCCGCGGCCTTCTTCTTCGACAAGCCCTGGGCGAGCGCCAGCGGAGACGCCAGGCCCAGGGACAGGAACAGCACGGGGAGGAGCGCGCGTTTCATGGCCGGGGGACTACTCCTTCAGCAGGTTGGCGGAGATGACGATGCGCTGGATCTCGCTCGTCCCCTCGTAGATTTCGGTGATGCGCGCGTCGCGCACGTGGCGCTCGGCGTCCATCTCCTTGCTGTAGCCCATGCCGCCGTGGATCTGCAGGGCCTTGTTGGCCACGCGGCTGGCCATCTCGCTGGCGTAGAGCTTGGCCATGGCGCTCTCCGGGCTGTGGCGCACGCCCTTGTCCTTCATCAGCGCCGCGCGCCACACGAGCAGGCGGGCCGCGTCGATCTCCATGGCCATGTCCGCGATCATGAACTGGATGGCCTGGTGGTCGCGGATGGGCTTGCCGAACGTCTTGCGCTCACCCGAGTAGCGCACCGCCTCCTCGAAGGCCGCGCGCGCGATGCCCAGCGCCTGGGACGCGATGCCGATGCGGCCGCCGTCCAGCGTGGACATGGCGACCTTGAAGCCCTCGCCCTCCTTGCCCAGGCGGTACTTCTCCGGGACGCGCATGTCCTCGAAGAACATGGAGCAGGACCAGGCGGCGCTGATGCCCATCTTCTTGTCGGGCTCCGCGCGGGTGAAGCCGGGGGTGTTGGTGGGCACCAGGAACGCGGTGATGCCCTTGTTGCCCGCTTCCCGGTTCGTCATCGTGATGAGGACGATGGCGTCGGCCTTGGGGCCGTTGGTGATCCAGTTCTTGGAGCCGTTGATGATGTACTCGTCGCCCCGCTTCACGGCGACGGTCTTCTGGGCGGCGGCGTCGCTGCCGGCCTCGGGCTCCGTGAGGCCGAAGCAGCCGATCTTCTCACCGCTGGCGAAGGGCTTGAGGAACTGCTCCTTCTGCTCGGGGGTGCCGAACTTGGACACCGGGTCGCAGTAGAGCGAGTTGTTCACGCTCATGATCACGCCGGTGGAGGCGCAGCCGCGCGAAATCTCCTCCATGGCGATGGCGTAGCAGACGTTGTCCAGGCCCGCGCCGCCCCACTCCTCCGGCACCGCGATGCCCAGCAGGGACAGCTCCGCCAGCTTCTTCACCGCGTCCGTGGGCCACGCGTGCTGCTCGTCCCACTTGCGGGCGTTGGGGATGAGCTCCTTGGCGGCGAACTCGCGGCACAGCCGCTGGATCTCGCGCTGGATGTCGGTCAGCTCGAAGTTCATGGTGGACCTCCCATAGTACGGGGTCCGCCCCGGGGCTACTCCGAAGACGCCCCTCCATCCTCGGGGCCGGGGATCCGGGTCCCAAAGAACATCGCCAGTGGCACCGTCACGTCGAAGGACACGTCCGTGCGAGCCCCCGAGTCCGTCCAGGTCCTGCGCACCACCACCGACACCGTCCAGGGTTGGGTGTCCCGGTGCCGTTCAATCAAGTCGTAGGTGAACCCCACCC
>NZ_RAWF01000093.1:0-33517 GCF_003612075.1 Corallococcus sp. CA041A | reverse complement strand
CTCCCCCGACTGTTGTCCTACCTACCCTTCAGGACGGGACAATGTTCACCCTCTTCACAAGATCCGGGCCTTCCTGTACTTCCAAGATGTTGCACGTTGATCCGCCCCTGTTCCCCCACAGAGGACCATGACTGCTCCCACTGTCCTCATCTCGGATGATGAGCCCCTTGTCGTGTCCGCACTCGCCCGGGAGGCCAAGCGCTCCGGCCTCGTCTGCGTGTCAGACACCACCTCCGAACATGTGCTGGAGCTGGCCCGCAAACACCGGCCCGCGGTCATCATCCTGGACATCAATCAGCACCAGGACGGACGGGACCTGCTCGCGCAGCTGAAGAAGGACCCCGTCACCCGCGACTGCAAGGTCATCATGCTCAGTGGCGTGGAGGATCAATTCACCCGCCACGTGTGCTTCGAGCTGGGCGCCGACGACTACGAAGTGAAGCCGTGCGACCCCACCTTCATGACCCGCATCGCCCGCATGGCCGCCGCCGCCGTGCGCCCTCCCGCTTCGCCCGAAGCCGCCTGACTCACGACGGGCGCAGCGAACGGATGGCCTGCGCGTAGTCCTTCGCGCCAAACACGTAGCTGCCCGCCACCAGCACCGTCGCCCCCGCGTCCACCACGCGCTTCGCCGTCTGCGCGTTGATGCCGCCGTCCACCTCGATGTCCACGTCCTTCAGCCCCCGCGCGTCCAACATCGCGCGCAGCCGGCGGACCTTGTCCACCGTGGACTCGATGAACGACTGCCCGCCGAACCCCGGGTTCACGCTCATCAAGAGCACCATGTCCACGTCCCCCAGCACCTCTTCAATCGCGGACAGCGACGTGCCCGGGTTCAACACCACCGCCGGCTTCGCTCCCGCCTGACGGATGGATTGCAGCGTGCGGTGCAGATGCGGGCTCGCCTCCTGGTGCACCGTCAGCACGTCCGCGCCCGCCTTCACGAACGCCTCCACGTACTTCTCCGGCTCCACAATCATCAGGTGCACGTCCAGCGGCTTCGTCGCCACCCGCTTGATGGCCTCCACGATGACCGGACCCAACGTGAGGTTGGGCACAAACCTGCCATCCATGACATCCACGTGAATCCAATCCGCGCCGGCGGCCTCGATGGCGCGGACCTCTTCACCCAGGCGGCTGAAGTCACAGGAGAGCAGCGACGGAGAGATGCGGACAGGGCGGGTCATGGCGGCGCTTCATAACCGCTTCCGGTGGGCCCTGGTACCTTCGCCCGGCAGGACAGGGTGCTTGCGGACACAGGTGGACCTGGCAGGTGGGGGGTCCGGGCAGCCGACACATCCTGCGTGCTACAACTTGGCGCGCCCGCGGCCATCCGCCGCATCCCACGGAGCCCGCCTCGGTGCTTCCCCAGTCCGTGCCCGCCTCCCCCAACCTGTCCCGCCGGCTCGCGAAGCTGACGTCCATCCTGGATGTCGCCAAGGCGATGAGCGCCGAGCGCGACCTCGACCTGCTGCTGCCCCTCATCCTCTATGAGGCCACCAAGGTCGTGGAGTCGGACCGCTGCTCGCTCTTCATCCTGGACCGCGAGCGCGAGGAGCTCTGGAGCAAGGTGGCCCAGGGCTCCAAGAACGAAATCCGTCTCCCCATGGGCAGCGGCATCGCCGGCCAGGTCGCCCATACCGGCGCCGTCATCAACATCCCCGACGCCTACGCCGACGCCCGCTTCAACAGCAGCTTCGACATCTCCAGCGGCTACCGCACCCACACCATCCTCTGCGTCCCCATGCGCGACGCCAATGGAGAGGTGACGGGCGTCATCCAGGCCCTCAACAAGCGCGGCGGGCAGGTGTTCGACGAGGAGGACGAGGAGCTGCTGCTCGCCCTGGGCGCCCAGGCCGCCGGCGCGATCGAGAACGCCCTCCTCCATGAGGAAATCAACCGCCTCTTCGAGGGCTTCGTCTCCGCGTCCGTCGTCGCCATCGAAGCGCGCGACCCCTCCACCGCGGGCCACTCCGGCCGCGTCGCGGACCTCACCGTGTCCCTGGCCCAGGCGCTGGAGCACCGCGCCACCGGCCCCTATGCCCAGACGCGATTCACCGCCGTGGAGCTGCAGGAGCTGCGGTACGCGTCGCTGCTGCACGACTTCGGCAAGGTGGGCGTGCGCGAGAACGTGCTCGTCAAGGCGGAGAAGCTGTATCCGCATGAGCTGGAGGCGCTCAGCGCTCGCTTCCAACTGGCCCGCAAGGATTTGCAGCTGCAGAGTTCCCGGCGACGGCTCGCCTCCGTGGAGGTCCGCGGCCTGTCCGCCCTGCCCTCCATCCATCAGGAGGAGGACGCGCGGCTCGGTCAGGAGCTGGCCCAGTTGGATGAGGTGATGGGCTTCCTGCTCACGTGCAACAAGCCCACGGTGCTCGCGCAGGGCAACTTCGAGCGGCTGCTGGAGCTGGGCAAGCTCACGTTCACCGACGCGCATGACCATGGGAAGCCGCTGCTGCTGCCCCAGGAAATCCAATCCCTCTCCATCACCCGCGGCACCCTCTCCCCGGAGGAGCGCCGCGAAATCGAGAGCCACGTCGACCACACGTACCGCTTCCTGTCGCAGATTCCGTGGACGCGCGCGCTGCGCCGCGTGCCGGAGATTGCGTACGCGCACCACGAGAAGCTGGATGGCACGGGCTACCCTCGCGCCGTCCCGGAGATTCCGGTGCAGTCCCGGATGATGTCCATCTGCGACATCTACGACGCGCTCACCGCGAGCGACCGGCCCTACAAGAAGGCCGTGCCTCACACGCTCGCGTTGGACATCCTCAAGAAGGAGGCGGGGTCCGGACAGCTCGACAAGGACCTCTTCACCATCTTCGTCGAGGCGGAGATTCCCCGCCGGGCTCTCAAGAAGAGCCCGGCGTAGGGCCCTGCATCAGGCGCTGATGGTGTGCAGCCGGAGGCTGTTGATCTTCCCCGGCTGGCCCACCGGCGCGCCGAACACCACCACGATGCGGTCGCCCCTGCGAGCGAGGCCCCGCGACACCAGCTCCTCCTCCACGCGGCGGAGCATGGTCTCCGTCTCCTGGATGGGCTCCAGCACGCGCGGCACCACACCCCAGAGCAGCGACAGGCGGCGGCGCACCTCCTGGTTCGGGCTGAACGCGACAATCGGCACCGTGGGCCGGTAGTGCGCGAGCAGCCGCGCCGTCACGCCGGACAGCGTGAAGGCCGCGATGAGCGTGGCGCCGCTGGCCTTGGCCGCCTCGCACGCCACGCGCGCGATGACGTCCGGGAAGTGCAGCGGCAGGCCCAGCGGGGCCTCAATCTGGCGCGGCAGGAGCTGCGCGCGGGAGGAGGACTCCGCCGCCAGGATGATGCGCTCCATCATCTGCACGGAGTCCAGGGGGAACTTGCCGCTCGCCGTCTCACCCGAGAGCATCAGCGCGTCCGCGCCGTCGTACACGGCGTTGGCCACGTCGCTGGCCTCCGCGCGCGTGGGACGCGGGTTGTCGATCATCGAGTTGAGCATCTGCGTGGCCACGATGACGGGCAGGCCGCGCAGGTTGGAGCGCCGGATGATGTCCTTCTGGACGGCGGGCACTTCTTCCGGGGGAATCTCCACGCCCAGGTCGCCTCGGGCCACCATCACGCCGTCCGTCTTGTCGAGGATGGCGTCCAGGCGCGCGATGGCCTCCGGCTTCTCCAGCTTGGAGATGATGGGCACCGTGCGGCCCACCTCCGCCATGGCCTGGCGCGCGGAGTCCAGGTCGGACGGCTGACGCACGAAGGACAGCGCGATGTAGTCCACGCCCGCCTTGAGGCCGAAGATGAGGTCCTCGCGGTCCTTGGGCGTGAGCGCGTCCGCGCGCACCGCCACGCCGGGCAGGTTGATGCCCTTGTTGTTCTTCAGGATGCCGCCGTGAATCACTTCTGTCTTGATGAGCTGCTTCTTGTCCGTCTCCACGACGCGCAGCTCCAGGAGGCCGTCATCCAGGAGGATGCGGTCGCCCGGGTTCACGTCCGCCGCCAAGTGCGGGTACGTGGTGGACACGATTTCGTCCGTGCCCTTCACTGTCTCGTCGGTGGTGATGTGGAAGGTGGCGCCGTGCTTCAGCTCCGTGCTGCCGGTGACGAAGCGGCCGGTGCGAATCTTGGGGCCCTGCAGGTCGCCCAGGATGCCCACCGCCTTGCGCACCTTCAGCGAGGCCGCGCGCAGCATGTCGATGTTCGCCTGATGCTGCTCGTGGCTGCCGTGGGAGAAGTTGAGCCGGGCCACGTCCATGCCGGCCTCCAGCAGCGCTTCCAACATCTCCGGGGTCTGACTGGCGGGACCGAGGGTGCAGACAATCTTTGCTCGTCGCATATGAGGCCGAACATCCGGCCCCAGCGCGTTTCGGTCAAGGAGTCACGGAGCGCGACCGAGCAGGTAAACCAGTAAATGTCCAGGCCGCTCGGCGTGCGCTCAACCGCGCAGCAGCGTGCCCAGGTTCTCTCGCTCCCAACGCAGCGCGGCGGCGTAGTGCGGGTACGTGCGCTCGCGCTCGCGGAAGGCGCGCGGGTGGTGCACGCGGCGCCCGGTGCGATTGCTGCTGGGGAACAGCTGGTGGAGCATCTCGTGGAAGACGATGAACTCCACGAAGAAGGCAGGCACGTCCGGCTTGTCCAGCGCGGGGTGGATGCGGATTTCGCGCGTCTGGTGGTCGTAGACGCCCAGGCGGATGGACTTGCGGCGGCGGCGCGGCGGCATGCGGCCCCAGCCGATGCGGGCCTGGATGGCGTTCTGGAAGTAGGCCTCGTTGACGCCGTTGTAGAGCGCGCGCAGGTCGAAGCAGCGGCCGAGCGGGTTCAGCTCCGCGTCGGATTCCCGGCGCAGCTGGCGGATGAGCGGCTGCTGGCCCCGGATGTACTCGTCCAGGAGGGCGCCCGCGGCGCGGTGCCCCCGGCCCGCGTAGTCCGCCACCGCGCGCACGATGACTTCGGGCGCGTCCAGGAACATGTGGTGCAGCCGCAGCTGGAGCACCTGCGAGCCGCGGCGGAAGGACACCATGGTGGAGCGGTTGTCCGTCACGGCCAGGCGCACCGGCATGCCCAGGTTCGCGCTCAACCGCCACGCGAGCGACTCCGCGCGCGACCAGAGCTCCTCACGCGACGCGGTGAGGACGCGCGGCGCTTCCTCCACGACGCGGTTGCGCGGCGGCAGCGGCGCGGGACCTTCCGGCACGCGCTGCGCGGAAGCGGCGGCGCGTTCCGCGGACGAGCCACGGGGGAACAGGGACATCTGGCGGAAGGCTTCGGGCGTCACGCGGGGGGCATCGTACCCGGCACTTCCCGAACCTCAAGGCCAGGGGATGGATGCCCGTCCGCCTGTCGACCGGGCCCACACGCCGCGCGTGACACCCCGGGTTGAATTCGTCCCAGAGGCATTGTCCTTCAGGACAGGCTGCCCGGGTCGCCATGGCGCGACTTGAGCAGCCGCTCCAGCCGCTCCGGCTCCATGCGCACCACGAAGGTCTTCTCCCGGGCATATGTCACCTGCCCGGGGGCCGCGCCCTTCAGCTTGCGCACGAACTTCACCGGCATGTAGCTCACCTCGCCGCGAGGTTCGCCCTTGGCCCCCGAGTGGTGCAGCGCGAGGTGCGCCGCGTCCAGGAGCACCTCCTGCGCCACCTCCGCGTTCTTCTCCACCGGCACCACCACGTGGCTGCCCGGCAATCCCCGCGCGTGCAGCCAGATGTGCCACGGACGGGCCACCTTGAAGGTGAGCTGGTCGTTGTCCTCCGCGCCGCGCCCCACCCAGATGCGCGCGCCGCCATGGCCCACGTACTCCTTGAAGGGGAGGCCTCCCTTTGGCCCCTCTTCCCCCTGGGTCACCTGGAGCACTTCCACCTGCGCGAGCAGCGCGGCGTCATCCATGGCTTCAATCTGCGTGAGCGCCGTCTGCGCGTGGGCGACCTCTCGCGCGAGCTCCGCCTCGCGGTGGCGGGCCTGCTCCACGCCGCGCAGCAGGCGCCGGTACTGGTGGAAGTGCCAGTCCGCCTCCTCCTTCGGGGTGCGCTTCGGGTCCAGCTTCACCTGGACCTCCTCCACGCCCGCCTCCGTATAGGAGGTGAGCGTCACCTGGGACGCGCCGCGCTTGAGCCGGTGCAGGTTCTGCGCGAGCAGCTCGCCCACTTCGCGGTGCTTCTCCGCCTCCGGGCCGCGCTGGGCCTCCGCGCGCACCTTCTCCAATGTGCGCGAGGAGCGCTTCAGCCTCGCCCGGTACGGCTGCGCGAGCCGGCGGCGGATGGTGTCCGCGCGGCTGGTGCGGTCCTTCTGTCCGAGCACCCGCTCGGCGGCCTGCAGCCTGGGCAGCGTGTCGTCTTCCTTCGGCTCCAGACGTGAAGGCTGCGCGCGGCCCTTCGCCAGCGCCTCCGCGGACACGGGCTCCGGTGGCGACCACTGCGCTCCGGGATAGAGGTTGCGCCTGGGGCCGAAGCCTTCGCCGGAGAGCATCAGCACCCGGTTGTTATCGCTGAGGAGCAGCAGGCCCCCGGGCGCGCCCACCTCCATCACCAGCCGGCGGCGCACGCCTTCGCGATCGAACTCCAGGATGATGGCGCGGCTCTCCTCCAGGTAGCGCGCGGCCTGGAGCTTGAAGCCGGTGAGCTCCTGGCGCAGCCAACGCTGGAAGGGAGCGGGCTCGCCTGGCGTGGGGAAGCGGTCCTCCGCGACGGACAGGCGCGACAGCTCGCCTTCGGCGCAGAGGCACAGCACGACCGATCTGCCCGGGACGCGCAGCTCCACGTAGGCCAGGCGGGGAAGCGGGCACCACGCCTTCTGGGCCACCGCGCCCACCAGCCGGGCCGCGGCCTCCGCCACGACCTCACCGAACTCCACCGGACGCAGCGACATGGGGGCCCCTCCCGGGCGGACACACGAGGAGACGTAAACCCCTGGCCCGCAAAAGAAAAACGGCCCGGCGGGTTTCGCCGAGCCGTTCACCGGACGTCAACGGACGCCCGAAATGACACCGCTACTTCAGGCTTCCGGGGTCGACGGGGCCGCGGGGGTCGCGGCCTTCCGGCGGGAAGCGGTCTTCTTCTTGGCGGCCTTCTTGGCGGCCGGCTTCTTCGCGACGGCCTTCTTGGCCGTACCGCGCTTGGCGGCAGGGGCCTTGCGGGCGGTCTTCTTCGTCGCGGTCTTCTTCGTCGCGGCCTTCTTCGCGGTCTTCTTCTTCGCGGCCATCGGAATCCTCCGTTCAGTGTTGAGGCCCGCGAGGACGCGAGCCCTGCACCCACTTCGAACTGAACGTGAGTGCTTGAAATGAATGGTACGGGCGACATGCCAGTGTGTCAACGCATGGTGATGTATTGCAGTGCGCGGCGAGGCCGATTTTTGGCCTCCGGGCGCTTCGAACCGTTCGTGGCGGTCATTTCGGGGGTCCGACGCGTCGCGCGCGAGGCCGAATTTCCGGCTCCGGACGCACTTCGAGGGTCCGCGCTCAGGGGCTGGATGTCCGCTGCCGTGCATCCGGCGCGCGCGCATCGCATCGCTTCCCGTCGTGGAGGCGGCGGCCTACGGTGCGCGCCCGAATGAGCTCCGCCGCGCTGACCTTCCCCTCGTCCTTCACCTTCGGCGTCGCCACTTCCGCGTACCAGGTGGAGGGCGGCATCGAGAACGACTGGGCCGAGTGGGAGCGGCTGGGGAAGTTGAAGGAACCCCATGCGAGATGCGGCATCGCGGTGGACCACTGGCGCCGCTACGCGGAGGACTACGCCCTGGCGAAGGCGGTGGGAGCCACGGCGTTCCGGCTGTCGCTGGAGTGGGCGCGAATCGAGCCCGAGCGCGGCCGGTTCGATGGCGCGGTGCTGGAGGGCTACCGCGAGCGGCTCTTGAAGCTGCGCGCGATGGGCCTGCGGCCGGTGGTGACGCTCCATCACTTCACCCACCCCACGTGGTTCCACGCGTCCACGCCCTGGCACCTTCCGGAGAGCCTGGAGGCCTTCCGCCAGTACGTGCGCCGGTGCGCGCCCCTGCTGGAGGGGCTGGACGCGCTCGTCATCTCCTTCAACGAACCGATGGTCCTCTTGTTGGGCGGCTACCTTCAGGGCCTGATGCCGCCGGGCATCGCGGACGGGGCGAAGACGATGGCCGCGCTCGGGAACATGGTGCGCGCGCACGTCATCGCTCGGGAAGAGCTGGGCCAGCACCTGGGACGGGTGGAGCTGGGCATCTCCCAGAACATGCTCGCGTTCGCGCCGGACCGCTGGTGGCATCCCCTGGACCGCTCGCTGGTGAGGCTGGCGGCCCCGGCCTACAACCACGCGTTCCACGAGGCGCTGTCGTCCGGCCACCTGCGCGTGTTCATGCCGGGCGTGGCGTCCACGGACGTGCGCATCGAGGGGGCGCGCGACTCCGTGGAGTTCGTGGGCGTCAACTACTACACGCGCGCGCACCTGCGCTTCATGCCGCGCCCGCCCTTCATCGACTTCAAGTACCGCGACCCGGACGGGCGCGGGCTCACCGACATCGGGTGGGAGCAGCGGCCCGAGGGCTTCCTCCAGCTCCTTCAGGAGGTGAAGCGCTACGGCAAGCCGGTGTGGGTCACGGAGAACGGCATCGACGACCGCAAGGGGACGGTGCGGCCGGAGTACCTCCACGCGCACCTGCGCCAGGTGCTGGCCGCGCGCGAGGCCGGCGTGGACGTGCAGGGCTACCTTTATTGGAGCCTGCTGGACAACTTCGAGTGGTTGGAGGGCTGGGGCCCGCGCTTCGGCCTCTACCACGTCGACTTCGACACGCTGGAGCGCCGCCCCACCCCGGCCTGCGACTACTTCCGCGCGGTCGCCACCGGGCGCGTGCTGGTGCCGCCCACGGCTCAGCCCAGCGCCGCGCGGTAGTCCACCTCCGGCTCCTCCAGAGGTGCCGTGGGGTCCGTGTCCGCGCCCGCGAAGAAGCGGCGCACGCTGTCCTCCACCGCCTCCGGCGAGTCCAGCCCGTTCACCTCCGAGCGGAAGTGCGCCGCGCCCTTGAGGCCGTGGGCGTACCAGGCCAGGTGCCGGCGGAAGGAGCGCACCGCGCTCAAGGGCTCCCCGACGAACTCCGCGTGGGCCCGGACGTGCTCCAGCACCAGCTCACAGCGCTCCTCCGGCGTGGCGGGCGGGCCGCCCGAAAGTTCGCGGAAGAGCCACGGGTTGCCCAGGGCGCCCCGGCCAATCATCACGAAGTCGCAGCCGGTGCTGTCTAGCATGCGGTGGGCGTCCGCCACCGTCTTCACGTCCCCGTTGCCCATGATGGGCAGCTCCGGGAAGTGGCGCTTGAGGTCCGCGATGTGGGCCCAGTTCGCCTGCCCCGAGTAGCCCTGCTCGCGCGTGCGAGGGTGCAGGGCGAGCCCCGCGCACCCCGCCTCCTGCAGCGCCTCCGCCACCTTCAGATAGTTGAGCGTGCGCGCGTCCCAGCCCGAGCGGATTTTACAGGTGACGGGCAGGCCGGTGGCTTCACGGATGGCACGGACGATGTCGGCGGCGCGGGGCACGTCGCACAAGAGGCCGCTGCCGGCGCCGTTGCGCACCACCTTCTTCACCGGGCAGCCCATGTTGATGTCGATGACCTGCGCGCCCGCGGACTTGCCCACCTGCGCGGCCTGGGCCATGGCCTCCGGCTCGCCTCCGAAAATCTGGAGCGAGTAGGGCTTCTCCACGTCCGGGTCGTAGCGCAGGTACTTGAGCGTGCGCTGGTTCTGGCGCATCAGGCCCTGCGCGCTGACCAGCTCCGTGGGGCAGAGGGCCGCGCCCAGCCGGAAGGCGATGACGCGGAAGGGGCGCTCGCTCACGCCGGCCATGGGCGCGAGGATGTAGGGGTTGGGGAGCGTGTAGGGACCCAGCTTCAGCATGGCTGAAGACACCCTATAACCCGGAGGGGAACAGAAGCGCGCGGGCCATGAGAACGGCCCTGCGCGAGTGGGGCCCAACGATTAAGGTCCCCCTCCATGTTCCGTTTTCGGCTCGGGAGCGTCCCCGTCCACGTCCACACGAGTCACCTGCTCTTCTCCGCGGTGTTCGCCTACCAGTCCCTGCCCCTGCCGGGCCGGCACTCGGGTGCCGGGTGGCTGGGGGACCAGCTGGCCGACGCCGCGTCGCCCGGGCACATGGGCGCGGTGGTGACCTACGTGCTGGCGTGGATGTTCATCGTCTTCGTGTCCGTGCTCGTCCATGAGCTGGGGCACGCAGTGGCCTTCCGCTTCTTCGGATACCAGCCGAGCGTGGACCTGGTGTTCATGGGCGGCGTGACGCGTCCCAACACGGACGCGCCCCTGCCCTGGCACAAGGACGTGGTGAGCAGCTTCGCGGGTCCGCTGGCGGGGCTGGCGCTGGGCGTCCTGTGCTGGGCAGTGCTGATGCAGGTGCGGGGCCGCTCGGAGGTGGCGGACTTCTTCCTGAGCAACTTCTTCTTCGCCAACATGGTGTGGGCGGTGCTGAACCTGCTGCCGGTGCCTCCCTTGGATGGCGGGCACATCAGCACGGCGCTGGCGACGCGGATGTTCGGGCGGCGGGGCTTCATCGTGTCGCACGTGCTGGCGCTGGGCCTGTGCGTGGGCCTGGTGCTGCTGAGCATCAAGAGCGGGGCCCTGTTCATGGGCGTCCTCTTCGCCATGTTCGGCTTCCAGGCGTTCCGCGTGCTGACGGACGTGATGCGCGTGCGCAACGAGGCGAAGGAGGAGGAGGGCCCCAACGCCCAGGCCCTGCGCGAGGCGCAGCAGGCGCTGCGCGAGGACCGGCTGGACGACGCGTGGCGGCAGGGCAACCGGGTGCTGGAGACGGAGGGGCTGTCCCCGGGGCTCACCAGCCGGACCCATTACCTGCTGGGCTGGGTGGCGCTGAAGCAGGGCCACGGGCGGCCCGCGCTGGACCACTTCTCCCAGGTGCAGGGCCAGCCGGTGGAGATGCACGCGGTGGCGGCGGCGTTCTCCCTGGTGGGGGATGACGCCCGGGCGGTGGGCTACTGGAAGCAGGCGTGGGGCGAGTCGCAGGATCGCACCGTGATGCACGAGTACGCGGGCGCGCTCATCCGCCTGGGCCAGGTGAACGAGGCGCTGCGGTTGCCCGGCGTGGACCCGGCGGCCGCGTTCCGGTGCGCGGAGCGGGCGCTGTTCATCCGGGGCGCCTATTCGGAGGCCGCGGCGGTGGGCGAGGCGGCGCTGAAGCACGTGCCGGACCCGGGCATCGCGTACGACGCGGCCTGCGCCTTCGCGCGCGCGGGCAACGTGGCGGACGCGGTGCGGCTGCTCCAGCGGGCGGAAGGCCTGGGCTTCAAGGACGCGGCCTACGCCTCCTCCGACGAGGACCTGGCGCACCTGCACGGCCACCCCGCCTTCGAGGAGTGGCTGGCCCGGCTGCGGCCGGCCGCCTCGTCCTGACGGGGGCGACTTTCTCCCGCTCGGCGCCTTCCGGGCCCTAAAGTCCGCGCCCGTCCCGTGAGCCCTCCGTCCCCTCCCGTGAAACCTGGTGCCGAGCCCGTGCGTACCGGAGACATGCCGGCATCTCCGGGAGCTTCCGGCGACTCGGACGAGGTGTTGATGGAGCGGTTCTGCCAGGGGGACGCGCAGGCGTTCGACGCGCTCTTCCAGCGCTACGCGCGCCCCGTCCAGGGCTACCTGGCGCGCCTCACCGGCAGCCCCGCCACCGCCGAGGACCTGGCCCAGCTCACCTTCCTGTCCCTGGTGCGCGCGCGGGGCCGCTATCAGGCCGGGGCCCGCGTCCGGCCCTGGCTGTACGCCATCGCCACCAACGCCGCGCGCGACCATGCGCGCCGCCACCGCCGCCCGGAGGACCTCACGCCGGAGGGCGAGCTGCCCCTCACCGCGGTGGCGGACACGCCGGAGCCTCGCGACGCGGGTCTGGAGCGCGCGGTGCAACGCGCCCTGGCGCAGCTTCCCGAAGGCCAGCGGCTGCCCATCCTCATGCACCGCTTCGAGGGCATGGGCTTCGCTGAAATCGCCGAGGCCCTGGGCCTCACCGAGAGCGCGGTGAAGGTCCGCGCCCACCGGGGCTACGCGCGCCTGCGCGAGCTGCTCGCCCCTCTTCAGCAGGAGACTTCACGATGACGCCCGAGTGCGAACGCGTCCTCGACCAACTGGACGGCCCGTTGCCTCCGGACCTGGCGTCGCACGCGGCCGGGTGCGCGGACTGCCGAGCCCTGCTGGAGGGCTTCCAGGTGCTGGCGCCCCCCGCCTCCTCTCCGCCCCCTGTCCTTATTAATGATGCGAGGCTCGAACAGACGCGGCGTCAGTCGCTGACGGAGCTGGCGGCGCACCCCAAGCCCACGCCGTGGTGGAAGGAGGTGGCGGTGCTGCTCGCCGCCTATCTGGGCGTGGGCGCGGTGGGGCTGCTCTGGGTGGGCCGGCACGGGATGATGCTCAACTCCGCGTCGCCGCTGGCGGTGGCGCTCGTGGCGCTGCTCATCGTCGTGGGCGTGGGCGGCGGCGCGATGGTGGCCCTGGCTCCGAGGCAGCGCGCCTGGCCCTTCACGCTCGTGGCCGTGGGCGCGCTCGTCGTGGCGCTGGCGCAGCTGAGCGGACGCTCGGGCGTCCAGGTGCGGCCGTTCCTCGCGGGCACCCTGGGGTGCATGGGCGCGGAGGTGGTGCTGTCCGTGGTGCCGCTGGCCCTGGCGCTCGTCCTGCTGTGCCGCTCCGCCTTCCAGCCCGTGCGGGCGCTGGCGGCGGGCCTGTCCTCCGCGGGTGTGAGTCTGCTGATACTTCACGTGCACTGCCCGGACGGCAGCGCGGGCCACCTGATGCTGGGCCACGTGCTGCCGTGGTTCGTGCTGGCGGGCGTGGCGGTGTTCATCCGCTCGCGCCTGCCGTCCCGCTCGTTCGCGCCTTGAGAGGAGCTTGGAGTCCTACTGGAGCCGCGACAGCGCTTCCTGGGGGAAGGCTCGCGCGTCCACCTTGGCGTGCCACTCCTTGATGCGGCCGTCCGGCCCGATGACGACGCCCACCCGGCGCGCGTTGGGGGCCGAGGCGTCATCCGCGGCCCCGTAGGCCAGCCCCACCTTGCGATCCACGTCGCACAGGAGCGGGAAGTTGAAGCCGAACTTCTGGGCGAAGGCCTGGTTCTCCTCCGGCGTGTCGAAGCTGATGCCCAGGATGGCGGTGCCCTTCGCCTCGTACTGGGTCTTGTGATCGCGGAAGGAGCAGCCCTCCGCGGTGCATCCCGGGGTGTCCGCCTTCGGGTAGAACCAGAGCACCACGTTCTTGCCCCGGTAGTCCGACAGCCGGTGCGTCTTCCCCGTCGAGTCCTGCACGGTGAACTCCGGGGCCACGTCTCCCTGCTTGAGCATGTGCGATGCCTCCTTCATGGGGTGGAAACCGGGGGCGTCGTAACACGCTCCGGGGGCAGGGAGCCGGGCACCGCTCGGGCGATGTGTGGAGTGGAGTGCAGGCGGACGGCGCCGGAACACGGGCGTCATCAAGAGGCTTGAAACCCACCGGCCTCCTCCGTTTAGTAGGTGCACCAAATGAACACCTCCGACGAACCTCCGCCTGCCGAAATGCAGCGGATGGCCGCGCTCACTCTCTGGGCGCGACAGAACCTCTCACGCCTCATCTATTTCCTGCTGGGCGCGTCCAACCGCATCCGCCTGCCGACCCCCTCGGTGTTGCCCATCGCGGGCGCGGTGGTCGGGCTCTACAGCGGACTGGCCGCGGGCATCTTCTCCAACCTCATTGGCGTGATGAGCGGCATCACGTTCAGCGCCGCGGAGCTGACGGCGACGCTGAAGCCGCAGCGGCTGCGCACGTTGATGGAGTCGCTCTCCTCCGCGCGCTGGCACCTGGAGTACGCGCTGGTGGGCGTACCGCTGGCGCTGGGCGCGCTCTTGCTGGCGCGGGTGATTGACCCCGGCGGTCCGCGCGATGAAGTGAAGCGCCGCCTGCGCCTGCTCGCGCTGCTGACGCTGGGCGCGCTGTCGCTCTACTACCCGCTGGTGGGCCTGGCGGCCGTGAACGCCGTGTTCGGCCACGCGCACAACCTGCCCGCGGCGCTGCCACACCTGCCGTGGTGGCTGATGCTGCTCGCGCCCACGGTGGGCGGCCTGGCGGTGGGGCGGCTCTTGCGCGACCGGCCGGAGACGCACGGCCACGGCCTTCCGGAGGTGGTGCGCGCGGTGAAGAGCGGCGCCAACGTGGTGCCGGCGGACCGCGGGCTGCTCAAGCTCATCGCGTCCGCCATCACCATTGGCAGCGGCGGCTCCGCGGGCCGCGAGGGCCCCATCGTCTACGGAGGCGCGGCGTTCGCGTCCAGCGTGGGGCGCGTGCTGGGCTTCAGCCGCAGGGAGCTGTCCATCCTGCTGGCGTGCGGCGCGGGCGCGGGCATCTCCGCGTCCTTCAACGCCCCCATCGCGGGCGCGGTGTTCGCGATGGAGATCATCCTGCGCGAGTTCGAGCTGCGGGTGTTCTCCCCCATCATCCTGGCGAGCGTGGCGGGCACGCTGGTGAGCCGCGGCGTGCTGGACGAGGCGCCCATGATCAACCGGGTGAACTACGAGCTGGTCAGCGGCTCGGAGGTCTTCGCCTACGCGGCGCTGGGCATCGGATGCGGGCTGCTCGCGTTCGCGTTCGTGAAGCTGCTGCACGGCGTGGAGCACTTCTTCCAAGGCCGCATGGGCGGGAAGCTGTCTCCGTGGCTGGGGAAGAAGCCGCTGCCGGTGCGCGCCGCGCTGGGCGGCCTGTGCACGGGCGTGCTCGTGTTCCTGAGCCCCACGGTGTGGGGCAGCGGGCACGACTACATCAACCTGGCGGCGGCGGGTCAGCTGCCCTTCCTCTTCCTGGTGACGGCGTGCGTGCTGAAGCTCGTGGCCACGTCGCTCACCATCGGCTCGGGAGGCTCCGGCGGTACGTTCTTCCCCGCGGCCCTCATCGGCGCCATGGCGGGCGGCGCGTTCGGCACGCTGGTGCACTACTTCTTCCCGCACGCCACCGGGCCCAGCGGCGCGTACGCCATCGTGGGCATGGGCGGCGCGGTGGCGGCGCTCACGCGCGGCCCGCTCACCGGCATGATGATGCTGTACGAGCTGAGCGGCAGCCACGAAATCATCCTGCCGCTGATGGTGACGTGCACCATCGCGTCCGCGGTGTGCCACTTCCTCACGGAGCGCACGGCGCCCAAGGTGCAGAGCGACGAGGACCTGCTGGCGGCCACGCACGTGCGGGCCCTGATGACGGAGGTGCCGGCGGTGACCGCGGGCACGCCGCTGCGCGCGCTGACGGACCAGCTGCTCACGTCCGAGGCCGGCACGCTGCCGGTGCTGGACACCGAGGGAAACCTCTACGGCACGGTGCAGGTGGAGCAGCTGCGCGAGGTGTGGCGCGACGAGTCCATGTACCCGCTGCTCGTGGCCAGTGACCTGGCGCGCAAGCTGCCCGCGCTGGCGCCGGACTCGGACCTGGCGCATGCGCTCCAGGTGATGGACCAGGAGGACGTGGACGCGTTGCCGGTGGCGCCCGTGCTGGGACTGGCCCCGTGCGGGCTCCTCACCCGCGCCGCCGTCCGGCGCTTCCTCTTCGCGCAGCACGCGCGCGAGCACTCGACGGGGAACTACCCCGTCACCCCCTCCGAGGCGGCGCACTGAGCATCGGAGACCGGCGGGCCGGCCGGCTCCGGGGATTGCCGCCAGGGCAGACACCCACGACGGGAGCGCATCCCACTCCCGCCGTGCGAGCGCCCTCCAACGTGTCGCGGACGGCTAATCAATCCCCAATGTCAGCTCAAGCTCGCACGTCACGGGGTCGATGCCAGACGACGGCGGAGAGTAGGTGCACACCACGCCCTGGTTCCCCTTGGGATAGGTGACGACAGACGCCGAACAGACGCCGCCCGAGTAGGTGACGAAGACCGAGAAGACGCACGCCTTGGCCGCGCCCCACGGGTCCGCCGGGTTCGTCGTATAGGAGAAGCCCTGACTCCAGTTCATCGCGGGCGGAACCTCCGTCTGGGCAAAGCCCTCGCCCCCGATTGTCGCGGGCTGTTGCACGAGGACGTGTCCGCTCAGGGCAGTCCCGTTCTTATAGAGAGTCGAGCCGGTGCCGTTGACGATGTGGAAGGTCTCGGTGACGTACACGAGCCTCTTCGAACCGGACAGGTCACGCGACGGAACCGGGAGGGGCTGCCCCTGGCTGGCCACGAACTCCTGGGCCATCCGCTGCGAGTCGAAGTCCCCCGGCTCCTCGGCGGAAGCGGACACAGTGGCCAGCAACGAGGCGCCCACCAGGGCAGAAACGGCCAGGTACTTCACTCCGTGGCGCGGCATGTGAGGCTCTCCATTGTCTGGGGTAGGCCCTCCCAGGCCATGGTCTGGCTTTCCGGCGAGGGCGAACGACGGGCTAACATGCCATTCATTGGAATGGCAATCCTAAACCCTCAAAACCCCCAATTCGATTCTTGAAGGAGTTGTCTGACCAAGGAGGAGGAAGGCCGCGACCCGGGCGGGTCTGTCAGGAAACCAGGGGAGCAGGCATCCTTGGGCGCCATGTCCGAACCCGCCCTGTCCACCCTGCGCGCAGAGCTGTCCTCCACCTTCCATGATGCCCGGGTGCGCCACATGGTGGCCCTGGGGCGCAAGGCCCGGACAGACCCGGAGGCGCAGGCGCTGCTGGACGCGCTGGCTCGGGGGGATGCCTTCGAGCGGCGGCTGGCCCTGGCGGCCCAGTTCACGCGCCGCGACGGCGAGGCGGTGCTGAAGGCCACGTCGGACGAGTCCTTCCGCGTGCGCGCGCTGGCGTTCGAGCTGGTGTCACTGGCCTGTGACGATGCCCAGGCGCTGGAGGCACTGCGCATGGCGCACGGGATGCGCCGCGAGCAGGCCGTCATCCACCAACTGCGCAAGCGCAAGCGGCACGCCGTCATCGACGCGTTCCTGGACGGGCTGGCGGAGCGGGGCGAGCACGTCACCTTCGCGGACACGGTGCCGCTGGCGTCCGAGGCGGCCCTGCGCCGGCATGTGGCGCGGGCCCTGGAGCGGCCCAGCTACCGGTTCTGGGCGCGGCTGGCGCGGCATGCGCCGTCCGTGCTGGGACAGGTGCTGCTGGAGCGGCTGAATGCAGTATCGGGCGAGCCCGACCCCGTCACCCGGCAGCACCTGGGGTGGGGCATGGCGTGGCTGGCGGAGCGGACGCCCGACGTGGCGGAGACGCTGCTGGCGCTGCTGCTGGAGCGGGGCATCCCGCCGGACGAGCACGCCGTGCGGACGCTGGTGAAGCATCGCCCCGTGCGCATGGTGGCGCTCCTGCGCAAGCGTTCCCCTGCGTTCCTCCCGCACCTGCTGTTCGCGAAGTCCCTGGCGTCGCTGGACGCCGAGTCCCTGACCTGGATTGTCCAGCGCGACCCGACGCTGCTGGGCCGCGCGGAGGACGTGCTGAAGGAGCTGCCGGAGCCGCTGCACGCGACGCTCACCGAGGCCTGGGCCGCGTCCGTGGAGCGGGCCCCCGCGTGGGGCACGCCGCTCATCGCGCGCATCGTGGACCCGGCCCTGCGCGAGGGCGTCTACGCGCGCTGGACCGTGGGCGCTCGCACCCGGGATGGCGTCATCGCGCCGGAGTACGTGCGGCACCTGCCGGTGGCGCTGCGTGAGCGGGAGGCGCGTCGTCACCTGGACGAGGTGGTGGCGCTGGGCACGCGCGCCGAGGCGCGGTTCTCCTATGCGCGCTTCCTGCCCTGGGATGAAGCGCTGGGCGCGCTCCGGGGCACGCTGGGGCACCCGGACGCGGCGATGCGCGGAGTGGCGCTGAGCGCGCTGCTGGCGCTGCCCGGCCTGCGCCCGGACGAGCCCGCGTGGGTCGCCCCCGCGCTGGCGATGGTGCTGGCCCGGAAGAACGAACAGGACCCGGTGCGCGGGGTGATGCTCCAGGCGCTGGTCGAGTGGCCCCGCCGGATGTGGCGCGCCGAGCACACCGAGGCCCTGGGGCGGATGCTGCGCGACGCGCTGGACGCCGCGGACCTGTCGATGGGGACGGCGCAGTCGGCGGAGCGGCTGCTGGTGCGGGCCTTCAGCGCGGACCCGGCGTGGGCCGCGCAGTGGCTGGGCACCTTCCTCAAGGAGCGCGGGCGCATCCTGGACGGAGGCCTGGGTCACCGGTTGACGGACGACGAGGTGCGCCGGGCCGCGCCGTACCTGCTCGCGCTGGCGAAGAGCTGGGCGGAGCGCGAGCGCGGAGGTCCCCTGCTCCAGCTCGCGGCGAGCCTGGGCAAGCGCGCGACGCTGGTGCCCGGCCTGTCGGACTGGCTCGTCTCCGTGCGCGACACGGGGCCCGACAACCGGCTGGCGCTGGCGCTGACCGCGTGGCTGTCGCGGGAAGACCGGCCGCGCTTCGAGTCGACCCTCGCGGCCACACTGCGGCGCTGGCGGGACCGGGGCTGGGACGACGAGGTGGTGGCGCTGGCGGGGGCGGAGAAGCCAGGGCTTCCGCTGCATCGGGAGCTGGTGGAGGAACTGGAGCGGGTGGCGCTGCGACTGGGCAAGCCGTCCGGGAACGCGCTGTGGGTGCTGCGCTACCGGGCGGTGAAGGACTTCGACCGGATGCTGCCCGCGCTGCTCAAGCGGGACGAGAGCGCCATCGCTATCCCCGTGGTGCGCGAGTTCCTGCACCGGAGGCGGCAGGACCTGCTGGGGCCGTACCTGAACGCGCCGGTCATCACCGGCCAGTTCGCCACGGGGGCGACGCATTGGATCTTGCCGTTCGACTCGGGGTTCTTCCGGTGGACGGTGGAGCAGAACCGGGCGTATTCGCGCGCGCTCGAGAGGCTGTGCGCGGACATGGAGCGGGACACGCCTTCGGTGCTGGCGGCGGTGACGCGGATGGCGGCGCTGGACTGGGCGCCCATGGACGCGCTCCTGGCGCTGGCGAACGACAAGCGGCCCGCGGTGCAGGAGCGGGCCCTGCGGGTGATGGCGCGGTGCGACCAGGGCCAGGGCGTGCCTACGCTGCTGGGGGCGCTGGAGGACTCGCGCGCGCGCATCGCCATCTACGGCCTGCGCCGTGCGTTCAACGGCATGCCCGTCACGCGGGTGCTGTCGCTGCTGGCGGAGGTGCCGCTGACCAAGGTCACGGTGGCCAAGGAGGTGGTGCGCCTGTTGGGCGAGCTGCGCTCGGACGCGGGCTACGAGCGGCTGCTGGAGCTGGACGCGAAGCCGCTGCACCGCGACGTGCGCATCGCGCTCCTGCGCGCGCTGTGGGACCACCTGGACCGCGAGCCCACGTGGGTGGTGTTCGAGCGCGCCGTCACCGGCGAGGACGCCATCATGGCGTCGCGCGTGGGGGACATCCCGGCGGACCGGCTGACGGAGGCGCTGGATGCGCGGCTGTCCGGGCTGCTCGCGAAGGTGCTGGCGCGGCCGGAGCCGGATGCGCGCATCGACCTGCTGCGCCGCGCGGCCTGGCTGTCCGTGAAGGACCGGGAGCGCGTGTTCCTCTCTGCTTGTGGCGCGCGGCTGGCTTCGCCCTATGACGACGAGGTGCGCGCGGCGATGGGCGCGCTGGTGTACCGGGCCGACGAGCGCGATGTGACGCTGTTCGAGCGGATGCTGGAGGCGGTGGTGCGGGACCGGCGCGCGCTGAGCGTGGCGATGGATGCCCTGCTCCAGCCCCGCGACCGGATGCGGCCTGTGCCTCTGCAGGCTGTGTATGGACTGGTGACGGGAGGGCCGCTCACGAAGGACCCGTGCCTGGCAACGCTTCGCGTGCGCTGCGCGGCGGTAGCCCTGGGCCCTCCGGCGTTCGCGATCCACCTGGACGCGATGGGCCAGGAGGGCTGGCTCCACGCGGACGCGCTGATGGCGGCCCAGGTGGCGGTGTCGAACCTGCCGGTGGAGACGATGGACGACGTCGGCCGGCGCCTGGCTCGGAGCTCCAGTCCGGAGGCGCGGCGGCTGGCCCTGCACTGCCTGGTGCGCGACGCGGGGGATGGGCGCGGATGGACGGAGGAGCGGCTGGAGAAACTCACCGCGTTCCAGCGCGATGCAGCACCGCTCGTGGCCGGCGCCGCGCAGTTCGTGTTCCCGCCCCGGGAGATGGTCGAGGCCTCGGAAGAGAAGTAGGCCCCCGGGCGCGGTGTTCCAAGACCTGTCCGACTGTCGGACAGGCTTCCGCGGCCTCGCGGGTGCGGGGGCCCTCGGGTCGCGGTGCTCCAGAACTTGTCCGACTGTCGGACAGGTTTGTGCGCTGCGCCGCCGGCAGGGCGGCACGTCCGTCTTCCGGGGCCCATGAGGCTCAGTTCAGCGAGCGGACCGGGGCCATCCACGCGGCTCCTCGCTCCGCCTCGCTCGCGTATTGCTCCAGTTGCAGCGCCCGGTGGGCCACGGTGTGTTCGGCCAGGACCCTGGCCCGGGCTCGCATGCCCAGCTGGCGCCGATCCGCTTCCGGCATCGCGAGCAGGTAGCGCAGCACGTCCTGCTCCGTGCGGGCGACCATCACCTCCTCGCCCAGCGAGAAGACGTCCTCCAGCCCTGGCCACGGGTCGCAGATGAGCGCCGCTCCACAGGCCGCGGCCTCGAACAGGTTCGTTCCTGGCGTGTGCTCGGCCTGGGAGAGGATCAGCGTGAAGCGCTGCGCACCGATGAAACCCGCGTGCTCCTGGAGGGACGGGGCCGCGTGCCTCACCACGTTGGCGGGCCAGGCGTCATCCACCGCCGACAGCGTGCCCGCGAGGACGAAGCGCCCTTCGGACCAACCGCGCGCGGCGCCCAGCAGCCATTGCTTCAAGAGCCCCCGCCGCTCTGGCGACGACGGCCCCGCGTACCCCAGGTCCCAGCGCGTCCGTCCGCTTCCGGGCGCGAAGTGCTCCGCGTCCACTCCCGGCAGGAACACGCGCGCGCGGGCCACGCCCCACTCGCGCTCCAGCTGACGCGGTACCGGGCCCCCACTGGAGCAGAGATAGAGCCGGTAGCCCGTGAAGAGGTCCGGCGTCATGCAGGCGGGGTCCTCTCGCAGGGCGTGCCGCGCCAGCGTCCGGGGCGTGTCCCGGTCCCAGAAGACGGTGAGCCCCCGCGCCGTGTTCGCGGTCCAGCGGCTCACGTCCGCGACCTGCGGCACGTCCGCGTCCACCAGCACCAGGTCCGCACGGCGCACCTGCGAATGGAAGCGCGCGTGGAGGTCCGCCAGGTCCACGTACGGCGCGACGGCGGAGTCCTCCTCCCCGCTTGCACCGGGCGCCGTGCGCTCCAGGAAGAGGACCGCGTGTCCGCGACGCCGGAGCGCCTGCGCGAGCTGCCTCGGGGCCGTGGCCGCCTGTGCCTCGGCGGTGGCCCGGCACACGGGTCCCAGGAAGACGATGTCCATCCACTCGGGCCTCCTCACGCCCCCAGCCCGGCGGACGGAGGACGCCCCGCGCGCGGCATGCCCCAGGGCTATCGCTCCGCGCCTGGGGCGAACAAGCCAGCAGGCCTCGTGCCGCGTGAACTCCTCAACGGCACGGCCGGCGTCCGGCCCACGCGTACCAGGAGGACGTCCGCGAGTGGACCGTGCCCCTGCCCCGAAAGCCAGAGCGCCTCTGGCTACTTCGTCGCGGGCGCGGCCTGGGTGGGCGGCGTGGTTCCCGCTGGGGCCGCCGCGGGCTTCGCGGCGCCGCCCTTGCGCAGGGGACACGCGGCAATGGCGCCCGAAACGTCGATGGCGTCCTGGCCCTCGCTCACCTTGAGCACCTTGCGGTCATCGCCCACGACGAACGTGTAGCGCTTGGACACCGTCACCAGCGGCATCTTCACGTCGTACGCGCCCACCACCTTGCCGTCCGGATCCGGGATGAACAGGAAGGGCGCCTTCAGCTCCGTCTTGAAGCGCGTCAACGTCTCCGCGTCGTCCGTGGAGAAGGCCAGCACCTGGCCCTGCGCCTGCTCGATGTCCTTGTAGCGGTCGCGGTACGCGGTCAGCTCCTTCGTGCAGCCGCCGGTGAACGCCCTGGGGAAGAAGGCCACGATGACGGGCCCCTTCTTCACCATCTCCGACAGCGTGTGCGTCGCCCCCGCGGTGTCCTTCACCGTGAAGTCCGGGGCGGTTTCACCCACCTGGGGAATCGCTGCGCTGAGCCATCCGACGACGAGCAGGGAGTTGAGCATGCCCGGGACTTAACGGGCCCCGGACACCGCGACAAGTCCCCGAGCCCCCGGGCGCCCCCAGGCTCTACGACGAGGACATGCGGGCCCACACGGCGGCGGCGGCCTCGCGCGACTGCTCGGCCACCACCGTGGGGTTCACCGACAGCGGCCTGCGCGCCCACACGCGCCACACGCCGTCCACCATCACCGCCTCCACGTGGCGGCTGCCCAGTCCGTGCACCACGTGCCACGCCAGCGTCTCCGCGGTCAGCGGCGTGGGCGACAGGTAGTCCAGCACCAGCAGGTCCGCGAGCGCGCCCTCGCGCATGGGGCCGATGGCCGCCTCGAACACCTGCGACGCCAGCCGGTGGCCGTTGGCCAGGTAGCGCAGCACGTCGATGGGCTGCCCCGCCTCACGCGAGCGCAGGTACGCCGCCTGCGCCTCCGCGAACAGGTCCGGAGACGTGCCGTCCGTCCCCAGCGACGCGCGCGCCCCGAACTTCAGCGCGGGTGCGTAGCCCACCTCCTGGCCCTGGTTGGAGCGCGGCGTGTGCAGGAACCACGTCCCCGTGGCCAGCACCTGCGCCAGGTCCGCCCACGCCAGGTGGCCCACGTGCGCCGCCATGGCGCGGGGCGACAGCAGGTTGCTGGTGAGCAGCCGCGTCACCGGCGGGTTGCCGTGACGCTCGGTGGACAGCCGCTCGTCCAGCGGATCCTCCGCGAGCGGGAAGTGCAGCCCGGTGCCGGTGGTGTTGAGCGCCTCGCCCAGGCCCTGGAGCGCGTCGTCGCCCAGCGTGAAGCAGGGGCCCGCGCCCACCTGCCCGCGGAAGCGGCCCCGGGCCTTGCGCGCGAAGCTGACCGTCTCTTCCAGCCCCTCTTCGCGGCCCACCGCGCCCATGCGGTCCGTCACCGCGTAGGACAGCACGCCGCGCACGCCCACCTCATGGAGGCCGCGCGCCGAACGCAGCAGCGAGCCCGTCACCGCCTTGGGCGAGGCGTGCAAATCAAACAGGGTGGTGGTGCCGCACTGGATGGACTCCAGGCCACCCGCCGTGGCGGCCACCTGCACCGCGTCCAGGTCCAGCGCGTTCTCGAAGGGCCAGCGCACCTGCTCCAGCAGGGCCTGGTAGGACGTGGGCGTCGGACGGTTGAGGCCGCGCGACAGCACCGTCGCCAGCCGGTGGTGGGCGTTGACGAGCCCCGGGAAGACGAGCTTGCCGGACAGCGCGACCACCTCGTCGTCGGGGCCGGGCGCGAGGTCCTCGCCTCGCGCCACGATGCGCTCACCCTCGATGCGCAGGTCCACCCGCTCTACGGACGCAGGTTCCAGCTCGACGACAAAACCACCCTTGAGGACGGTGCCCAACATCCCTCCCTGCATCCGCGACGGTACGCGAGGTTCGTGAAGGCGGCCCCCTCCCCTTAGGGGTCACGCTTGAAGCGGGGGACGTTAGCACTCCCGGCCGGTCCTCCGTCATCGGCTCCACACATCCCTGCACCCACACCCGTCGTCCCGGCCGGTCCAATACGGTGGGCATGTCCGGGCTGGCCGGGGCCAGGCAGGCAGGCAGCGCGTCATGGCGTTGGGCGCCGGGGGCTCGGGCCCGTAGACTGCCGATATCTTGGTGTCGGAACCCGGCGTTTCATGGGCAGGCCGCTACCGCTTGAGCGCGCGCATCGCGACAGGCGGCATGGCGGAGGTGTATCTGGCGCGCGCCATCAGCCTGGAGGGCCAGCGCGGCCCGGCCGTGGCGGTGAAGCGGCTGATGCCGCACCTGGTCGCGGACCGGCGCATCGTGCAGATGTTCCTCAACGAGGCGCGCATCACCGCGCAGGTCCGCCACCCCAACGTGGTGTCCATCCTGGAGCTGGGCATGGAGGGCGGGGAGCCCTTCATCGCCATGGAGCTGTTGGAGGGGCGCTCGTTCGCGGAGGTGCGGCAGGAGGCCGCCGAGCGAGGCCAGCGCGTTCCGTTGGGCATCACCCTGCGCGTGCTGGTGGATGCGTGCCGGGGGCTGGACGCCGCGCACCGCGCCGTGGACGAGGCGGGCCGGCCGCTGCGCATCGTCCACCGCGACTTCACGCCGGACAACATCCACGTCGGGGCGAACGGCGCGGTGAAGGTCATCGACTTCGGCATCGCGAAGGCGGACGCGCTGGGGGCGGGGACGGAGCCCGGGACGCTGAAGGGGAAGTTCTTCTACATGTCGCCGGAGATGATCGCCGGCCGCAGCGTGGACCACCGCGCGGACCTGTTCGCCGCGGGGGTGATGCTCTACGAGCAGCTGTGCGGCCGGCGGCCCTTCACCGGCATGTCCACCGACGAGGTGCTCACGCGCATCTCCGAAGGAAGGCCGAAGCCGCCCACCACGTTCGACCCGTCCGTGCCGCAGGCGCTGGAGGCCGTGTGCCTCAAGGCGCTCGCGAAGGACCCGGAGGCGCGCTTCGACAGCCTGCAGACGTTCATCGCCGCCATCGAGATGCTGGGCGGGCACGCGGAGGTCGCCGCGCCGGCGCAGGTGGCCGCGTACCTGGACACGTTGTTTCCGCCGGACCGGGACCCCAAGCGGCTGGCGCTGCGCAACGCGAGGCTCGCGGATCCATCCAATTCAGGCGCGGATGGAACCCCCGGCATGGACGTGCTCCCACCGTTCGGCGTGCAGGGCATCCCGTCCTGGCCCGTGCCTCCGCCGGTCTCCGCTCCGACGGCCTCGCGTCCCCTTCCGCCCCTGGGCACCCACACCGTGTCGATTCGCGGTTCGACCCGGCCCGTGACGGCGGAGATCCCCGTCGCGACCTCGGGCTACCCGGCGGAGGGCGCCACGCACGGAGTGGCCTCTGGCGAACTCCAGGCCCCGGCGTCCGGTAGCAAGGGGCGCGGCGAAGCTCCGGCGGGCGCTCGCGCTCCGGCTTCGCGTGGCGCTCCCCGGTCGCGCAAGGCCCTGGCCATCGTCGGGGGCGTGCTCGTGCTGGGCGGACTGGGCGCGGGGGCCACGTGGTACCTGCGGCGCCCGGACATGCCGCCCCCCGCGCGGATCGCCGCCGCCGAAGCCGCGACCACGGCGGAGGCGAAGGTGTCCGCGCTGGACGGGCTGGGCAAGGACGTGCGCGCCACGGCCGAGGAGCTGGCTCGCGCGGGCACGCTGCTGCTCAACGCGGGCGCCCACCCGCAGGCCCTGGCGCTGGCGGAGGCCTATACCACTCGCTTCCCGAAGGAGGCGGAGGCGCACCTGCTCGCCGCGCGCGCCGCCACCGAGCTGCGCATGGGCAAGCGCGCGGAACGTGCCATCGACGAGGCCACCGCCCTGGCCCCCAAGGACGTCCGCGCACCGCTGGCCCTGGCCGACCTGCGGGCCCTCCAGGGTGATGTGCCGGGGGCGTTGACCGCGCTCGCGAAGGCGTACGCGCAGGCGCCGGGCTCCGCGAAGGTCGCTCCCCGCTACGGCCAGCTCCTGTCGCAAGGAGGCCGGCTGGACGAGGCCGCCACCGTGCTGTCCGCCTGGACGCGCCAGCACGACGACGCCGCGTCCCTTGCGGAGCTGGGCTTCGTGCGCTTCCGCCAGGAGAAGCTGGACGACGCCGTCGCACTGCTCAAGCGCGCGCAGCGCAAGGCCCCCACGCTCGCGGTGGCCCATTCCTACCTGGGGGCCGTCCTCTTCCGGCAGGGCGACCTGCGCGGCGCCGAGCGCGAATACCGGGAGGCCGAGCGTCTGGCCCCGGACGATCCCCGCGCCCTCACCGCGCGTTGCCAACTGCACGTCCACGAAGGCGACACCGCCCGGGTGGCCGAGGTGAAACGTACGCTGGCGGAAAAGTTCCCGGACCGGGCGCAGGCGCTCGCGGCGGAGTGCGGCACGGGGAACTAGCTTCCTCCCCATGCGCCTTCGCCTCCTCGCCCTCGCCGCGTCCAGCCTGCTGCTGACCGCCACGGCGTGCGGCTCCACGGACGACTCCGACACTCCGCCCGACGACGAAACGGAGAATCCGGACACCTCGGCAGGGGACGTGCCCCCCGCGGACCGCACGGCCTGCTCGGGCCTCACCGTGACGCCCGGCACCTACGACTGGACGGTCGAGCACGGCGGCCACACCCGCGCCTTCCGCGTCCACGTCCCCACTGGCTACGACGCCACGAAGCCCACGCCCGTCGTCCTCAGCTTCCACGGCTTCGGCTCCACCGAGCAGGAGCAGGAGGCGCTGACCGGGTTCTCCACCCTGGCCGACGCGGAGGGCTTCATCGCCGTATACCCGCGCGGCCTCAACTTCCCGGAGATCTACGGCCGGGGCGAACCCGACACGCGGGGCTGGAACGGCGAGGCGTGCTGTGGCCCGGCGCAGCTTGCCAACGTGGACGACGTGGGCTTCGTGGACGCGCTGCTCGCGGACCTGGACACCCGCGTGTGCACCGACCCGCGCCGCGTCTTCGCCAACGGCTTCTCCAACGGGGGTTTCTTCTCCTACCGGCTGGCCTGTGAGCGCGCCCAGCGCATCGCCGCCATCGCGCCCGTGTCGGGCATGGAGGGCGTGACGGACTGTCGCCCGTCGCGTCCCGTCCCCGTGCTCCACTTCCACGGCAGCGCCGACGAGACCATCTTCTACGACGGAGGCAGCAACGTCCTCGGCGGCAAGCCCTACCCGTCCGCCCCGGAGTCCGTGCGCCGCTTCGCGGAGTTCAACGGCTGTACCGGGCCCCAGCAGCAGACGTATCAGCAGGGCAACAGCACCTGCGTGGCGTATACGGGCTGCAAGCCGGAGAGCGCCACCGCGAGCCTGTGCACCGTCACCGGCGGCAAGCATGCATGGCCCGGACAGCCCCTCTACAATGGCGGCACGCCGGACCTGGACGCGTCCCTGCAGATGTGGCGCTTCTTCCTGGCACGGCCCCGCCCCTGAAGGAGGCCAGGCCACGCCGCCCCGCGCACTCATCATCAACGCCGATGACCTGGGCTACGACCCGGGCATCACCCGGGGCATCCTCCAGGCACTGCGCGAGGGCGTCGTCTCCTCCGCCACCCTGCTGGTGAACGCGCCGGACTCCGAGTCCGCCGCGAGGCAGGCCCGGGGACTCGCCATCGGGTTGCACCTGAACCTGGACCGGGGCGCGCCCGTGACCCCGGGCTTCCCGCGTGAGTGGTGCACCGTGGATGGAGGCCTCGACGGCAGCCGCGTGGATGGGCTTCCCGTGGACGTGGTGGAGGCGGAGGCTCTCGCGCAACTGGAGCGGCTTGAACGGCTGCTGGGGCAGGCCGCCACGCACCTGGACGTGCACAAGCACCTGCACCGGCATCCTCAAGTCCTGGAGGGACTGTCACGCGTCGCGAGGCGCGCGGGCCTCCCGGTGCGCTCCATCGACGCGGACATGCGCGGTGCGCTGCGGGCCCGGGGCGTGGCCACGAACGACCACTTCGTGGGCGAGTCCGGTGCGACGGCGTACTGGACCCCGGAGCGCTTCGCCCAGGCCCTGGCGGCGCTGCCCACCGAAGGCGTCACGGAGTGGATGTGTCACCCGGGCCACCTGCCCGAACTCGTCGCCACCCGCTACGCCGCGCAGCGCGAGGTGGAGCGGACCACCTTCGTGGACGTCCGTTCGCGTGAGGCGCTGGAACAGGCGGGAGTGCGCCCCACGGACTACCGCGTCCTCCACGAGGACCGACTCACGCGGGCGTGACGAGCGGAAGCTCCGACTCCACCGGCGTCAGCGTCCGGCGCTTCTCGCGCGTCAGCACGGTGCGCACGCCCGCGAGCAGCTCCTCCGGACGGTACGGCCGGGGACACAGCGCGGCGTTCTCCTGCGCCCACCACGGCCGCGCATCCCCCGCCAGCAGGATGGGCACCGGCCGCGCGCGGGGCAGCGTGGCGAAGGTCTCCAGGAAGCTGCCCACCGGGGACTGCGTGGCGCTCGTGGACAGGACGATGAGGTCCACCGGCAGGTGCGTCGCCTTGCGCAGGGCCTCCGCGCCGCTCTGCACGGTGAAGACCTCGAAGCCCTCCGCCCGCAGGGTGCGCTCCGCCGTGGCCTCCTGGCTCGAGTCCTCGTCCAGCACCAGCACGCGCCGGGGCAGCCTGCGCACCTCGTGCGCGGGCATGCGCGGCAGGTCCAGCAGGAACGTGGAGCCCTCGCCCTCGCGACTGCGGAGCGCCAGCGCGCCGCCGTGCATCTTCACGATGGAGTGGCTGATGAACAGGCCCAGGCCCAGCCCGCCGAAGTTGCGGTGCGACACGTTGCGCGCCCGGTAGAAGCGCTGGAACACCAGCGCCTGATCCGCGCCCGGAATCCCGATGCCGTGGTCCTGCACCTGGATGCGCGCGGACTCGCCCGTGCGCCCCACCCGCACCGCGATGGGCGCTCCCGCCGGACTGTACTTGTGCGCGTTCTCCAGCAGGTTCACCAGCACCTGCTCCAACCTGTCTCTATCGCCCAAAACCCAGACGCCGTCGTGCGGCACGTCCACCGTGAAGGGGCGCTCGAAGGCGTGGCGGAAGTGGTCCACCACCTCCGCCACCAGCTGCCCAACTTCCAGCGGAGACGAGTCCAGCGCCAGCCGGCCCAGCTCCAGGCGGCTTGCGTCCAGCAGGTCCTCCACCAGCCCCGCGAGCCGGTCCACCTGCCGCTTGGACTTGAGCACGCTCGAGAGCGCCACCGGCTGCCCCGCGGCGATGCGGCGCTCCATGGAGTACAGGCCCAGCTTCAGCGGCGTGAGCGGCGTCTTCAGCTCGTGCGACGCGATGGACATGAACTCCTCGCGCACGCGCAGGGCGGACTGGGCTTCGCGCAACAGACGCGCGTTCTCCACCGCCACCGCCAGCTGGCTGGCCGCCGCGCTCCACATCTCCAGCTCACGCACGGAGAAGGACGCGCCCTGTTCCTTGTAGATGAGCAGCAGCCCCACCGTGCGGCGCGGCGCGCACAAAGGCACCGCCGCGAACACGGAGCCCACCGCGTCGCCGTAGCCTCGCTGGATGCCCAGCTGCGGCTGGCGCAGGGCCAGGGCCTGACGGTAGGGGTCCTCGGACGGGTCGAACGCGTCCTGGGGCGCGTCCAGGCCCTCCAGGTCCGACACCGCCATGCGCTTGAGCGTCGCGTCGTCCTCCTCGTAGAGGAACACCTCCGCGCGCCGCACCTGGGCGCACCGCACCAGCGACACCACGGCGGCCGAGCAGACGCGGTCGACCTCCAGCGACTCACCCACTGCGCGGGCAATCTCCCGCACGGCCTGTGAAAACGCGCCCTCGTCGTCCACGCCGGACGGCTCCATCACCAACCACGCCCCGGCCGTGCCGTTCGTGTGGGTGGGCTTCACCTGCACACGCACCTGCCGGAGCGTGCGGGTGATGACATGGCCGGAGTGGGCCCGGTGCTCGCGGATGGCGCGCTCCAGGGCGTCCAGGCTGCGGCCGGGCTCCAGGGCCTCCAGCAGGGTGCCGCCCGGGGAGAGCGTCACGCCCGTCTTGGCCGCGAAGCCCTCCTCGCACCATTGGACGCGCAAGTCAGGACCCACGCGCAGGAGCGCTTGGGGCAGGCACGAGAGGACATCCTCGACGTCATTGGGTGGCAGCATGAGGGGCGGGACGCGCTCGCTACAGGGGTCGCCGGAGGGAGATAGGAATCCCCGAGCATGATCGCCAACCGCCCCCGGACGTTCTCCTGTCCTGGAGGGTCGCGGCACGTTGGAACCCGAACAGAGCCGGTGCCGGGCAGCCAGGGAGGCGACGTTGTGCGGGGCGGTGACACGCGCCGAACGTGTGCTACACGACAGCGCATGTCCTCCAAGCCGTCCAAAGAAATCCAGACCTTCCCCAACCCCGCCGCCGATCGCGACTACGAGATCGCCTTCGACGTGCCGGAGTTCACCTGCCTGTGCCCGCTGACGGGCCAGCCGGACTTCGCGCGCTTCACCATCAAGTACGTGCCGGATCAGCTGTGCGTGGAGCTCAAGAGCCTGAAGCTCTACATGTGGTCCTACCGCAACGAGGGCGCCTTCCACGAGAAGGTGACCAACACCATCGCGGACGACATCATCAAGGCCATCCAGCCGCGCAAGCTCACGGTGGTGGGTGACTTCTTCGTGCGCGGCGGCATCGGGACCATCGTCACCGTCACGCACGACAAGAAGCAGCAGGCCTGAGCGGGGCCTCTCAGCGGGTGAGCTGCTCCAGGAGCGGCGCCCACTGGGACTGGGACAGGTAGAGGCCGGTGCCCGCCGCCGCGATGCCGGCGGTGAGCGCGGCCAGCACCCACTTGAGCTTGCTCGGCGCGCGCCTGGGCTTCTTCGTGGCGAAGACGTCCAGCACGCCCAGCTCCTGCTGGGTGAGGTGGGCCAGGGCCTCCGTCTCCGTGAGCTTCTCGCGGTAGCGCAGGAAGGCCACGAGCAGCGCGGGGTGGGACACGCGCACCTCGTGGGCGAGGAACAGGTCCAGCTCGCGGCGCATGGCCGCGGCGTCCGGGAAGCGGGCCTCCGGCTTCACCGACAGCGCGCGCTTCACGATGCGCGCGAGCGGCGGCGGCACGTTCGGAGCCACCTTCTGGAGCGGCGTGAACTTGCCGTCGCGGATGCGGGCGAACACTTCTCCAGCCGTCTTGCCCACGAAGGGGCGGGTGCCGGAGAGGGCCTCATAGAGGAGCACGCCCAGGGAGAAGATGTCGGTCCTCGCGTCGATGGGCGCGCCGGTGACCTGCTCCGGGGACATGTACGACGGCGTGCCCACGGCCATGCCCTGCTGGGTGAGGGCTTCGAGGCTGACGTCCTTGGCGATGCCGAAGTCCATGAGCTTCACCTCACCGGACTTGGTGAGCATGACGTTCGCGGGCTTGAGGTCGCGGTGGATGATGCGGCGGAAGTGGGCGTGGTCGAGCGCGCTGGCGATGCGCGCGCCGATGACGGCGGCGACGTCCGGGGGCAGCGGGCCGTCCTTGATGAGGCCGTGGAGGGTGGGCCCGTCCACGTACTCCATGACCATGAAGAGGCTGTCGTTCTTGTCCACCAGGTCATAGAGCGTGACGATGTTCTGGTGGCGGAAGGCGGCGAGCGCCAGCGCCTCGCGGCGGAAGCGCGACAGGGCCTCCTGGTCGCGCTGGCCTTCAGGGAGCAGCTCCTTGATGGCGACCTCGCGCTGAAGCAGCTCGTGCAGGCCGCGATACACCAGCGCCATGCCGCCGCGGCCCAGCTCGCCGAGTACGCGGCAGGCGCCAATCTTGCGGTGACGGATCCTCTCACTCTTCTCTGCGGCGGCGACGGTCACGGGTCGCAGGGTATCGATTCACGTCTCATGCGTCGATGGGCCCTCCCTGGCGAGGTGGATTCGCACAGGTGTGGTGGAAAGGCGCGGTGTCGCTGTCTCACGCCAGGGGGCCTACCTGTGGCGCGGGGACTGGCAGGATGGAGACATGGGACTGGGACGCCGGACGGATTGGCTGTGGGTGTTCGTGGCGGTGGGGCTGGGCGGTTGCGCGGGGCCACGTCCGCGCACGTATGCGCAGCAGGGCATGGACTCGGTGTCGAACACCTGCCGGACCCAGCCGGCGCTGTGCACCGGGCCGGAGTCGGTGATGCCCGTCCCACGCGCGGCGCAGGTGGCCACGCTGATGGCGGGGGCGAAGCTGGCCCTGGACGCGGAGGCGAAACAGGCAGTGGAGTCCGTGCTGAAGAAATGCGCGGAGGATGCACGGTCGGAGGTGATGCTCCGGTACCCGAACGCCTTCAATCTAGCCCCTGGCCAGGTCCTTCGTGTCATTCCCAGATGGGGAGTCCTCGAATGACAAGCATCCCTCGCGTTCGGATCTACATCAAGAGTGCCTTCGAGCCGGACTTCCTCGCCGTGAACGACGGCCTCCAATTGTGTCTCTTCATGCCGCACGCGCACAACGCCTTGAAGCCTCGGATACAGCGGGCGCTCGACCTCTATCGGGAGGCCATTGGGAAGGATGCCCTGGGCTACTATGGAGATCTCGACGGACAATGGCAGACGCTCGACACGAAGAGTTGGCAGCTCATCCAGCACTGGCTTCACGCTGGGGATGGCTCCCGTCTTCACCTGATAGGCGCCGCCACCACCTCCGACGCTTACTCGGAAAGCCACCGATACAATTTCCACTACGTGGGGTACGCGCTCGACCGCCCCGAAGACCTCTACTGGCCGAACGCTGTCAGCGCACTGCGACTGACCTTTCCCACGGAGTTCCTGGAAGCCCAGGGGCCCGAGCGCTTCCGAGCACTGGCGATTGAGATTGCCGGTGTCCTGCCCTTCGGCTCAGGACAGGCGGGCCTTACATTCAACGGCGAACCTCTGGCATCTGTCGTCCGCGAAGAGGTGAAGGCCTTGAGCTTCCGCCATCCAGCCATGGATGTGCCCAGCCTGGACGACGTGGCCCGGGACCTGGGCACCCGCGTGCGCGCCCCGGCCTGGATGAACTTCCTGGGTCCACCGGTCCTCCATGAACTGGGTGGAGTGGAAGGCCTGCGCTCCCGGCTGCACTCGCCGGACACCACCGTGCAGGCACTGGGTCCAGACCGGGCTGTCGTCACGCTGGGCCCGTGGCCAGAAGCCGGCGACACCGAGCAGGGCCAGACTTTGCCCGCCTACCGGGAGCTCGCGCGCGTGCTCGAACCCTGGCTGTACGAGGGGCCTGGGCCAGAAGATCCCCACTTCTTCACCATGACGCGCCGCTGGCAGCGCCGCTTCCTCGACTGAGCGCCCCGCCTCCCGTTCCCCTCCGCCCTGCACCTCCCCACGGGCGTTCCCATGGTTCTTCCATTCAACGTGCTGGGAGGACGCCATGACGGAACAGGACGCATACATCCAGAAGATGGAAGCCGAGCAGCGCGAGGCGACCGCTCGCTTCCGTGAAATCGAAGCCCAGGCGGACCTGGCCGACAGTGAGGACACCCTTGATGTCCTCACCGGCGCCCGCGCCTTCAACGACGACGTCAACCGCGAGATCCAGGCGCTCCGCCGCGCGGACCAGCGCGACTGGGACCGCGTCAAGGCCGGCGCGGAGAAGGCCCACAGCCGCTTCCGTGAGCACCTGGACCACGCCAGCACCCGGTGGGCAGAGCTCCGCGAAGGCTACAGCCGCCAGCGCGAAGCCGAGCTGAAGGAGCTGGGCGCGCAGATGGACGGATGGGTCGCCGCCCACAAGCGCAGCCGGGCCGAGGACTCGCTCCTCACCCGCGAGGAGCTCGACTTCATCACGCGCGGACTGAAGAACTCCGGCGAGCTGCTCAAGAACCTGCGCAACGCGCGCGGGCATGTCTGGAAGACGGCCCGCGATCAGTACGAGGCCAACTGGCGTGAGCTCCAGGAGCGCTCCCGCCGCATCCGCGCCGACGGCGCCCTGGATGAATCCGGCGCCTCGCCCCCCTGAAACCCCATCTTCACCAACGCCACGCGGTTGTCACACGGCTACGCTAGGACTCGCCCCCACCTTGAGGGGCACGGCCCGGAAGGACCGTGCCCCTTAAGGTGGGGGCGAGTCCTAGCGTAGCCGTGTGACAACCGCGTGGCGTTGGTG